>JAEWSV010000173.1 GCA_023398155.1 Spirochaetota bacterium | reverse complement strand
CCCTCGGCGTGTGGCTCAATGGGATTCGAGTCGGGACCTGGTCCATCGGCGCGAGCGGCCTGCATGAGTTCCGGTACGAGGCTTCTTGGTTCGACCACGCCCAGGCTAGGCCGATATCCCTCTCCATCCCCTTAGGCGAAGCCGCGTATCGCGGCGATGTCGTGTCCGCGTTCTTCGACAATCTCCTCCCGGACTCGAGCGAGATCAGGCAGCGGATAAGGAGCCGCTACGGAGCGACGTCGCTGTCGGCCTTCGACCTCCTCGCGGAAATCGGAAGGGACTGCGTCGGCGCCATCCAGGTTCTCAGCGATGACGAAGAACCATCCACGGTAGATCGCATAGAAGGCAGACCGATCGATGAGCATGAGATCGCCGGTATCTTGAAAAGGCTGACCGCCGTAGGGCTGGGCGGAAGCACGGCCGATGAGGAGTTCCGCATCTGCCTGGCCGGAGCGCAGGAGAAGACAGCCCTACTCCGCCACAATGGTCGATGGCTCGTTCCCCACGGGTCGACTCCGTCCACCCACATTCTGAAGTTGCCCCTCGGGAGGATAGGCGGTCTCGGACTCGATATGACCGGCTCGGTGGAGAACGAATGGCTCTGCGGAAGATTAACGGCCGCTATAGGCCTTGAGACGGCGAGCAGCGAAATCTGTCGATTCGAGGACGTGACAGCCCTCGTCGTGGAGCGCTTCGATAGGAGGAGCTCCGAAGACAATACGAGAATCTTCCGGCTCCCTCAGGAGGACTTCTGCCAGATCACGGGTACGCCGCCGAGCGGTAAATATGAAAGCGATGGAGGGCCCGGAATCGAGGCGATCATGCGTATCCTGCTCGGGTCCCGTGACGCCGCCAAAGATCGCGAGGCCTTCTTCACCGCTCAAGTCCTGTTCTGGCTCCTGGCCGCTTCCGATGGCCACGCGAAGAACTTCTCCGTCTTCATCGAGCGCGGCGGCCGATTCAGGTTGACGCCCCTGTACGACATCATGTCGGCCTATCCCGTGATGGGTCACGGGAAGGGGCTGATTCCGCCCGAGGAACTGAAACAGGCCATGGCCTTCAGAGGCAAGAACCGCCACTACGAGTGGGACAAGATTAGCCTTAGGCATCTCCGAGAAACCGCTCGTCGCTGCGGACTGGAGGGCTCGATCGATGCCGTGCTCGCCAAGCTGGTTACGACTGTCCCCAAAGCCGTCGCGACGGTATCCGCCTCCTTGCCGAAAGGATTCCCCGGAGAGATAGCGGAACCGATTCTCAAAGGATTCGAGGAGCGAAGCAAGCTAGCCGGTTGCGCATAGCTTTCCGGGAGCTACCACTACATTTTTTGGTGGATAGTTATCGATGACCTTGAGTCTGGGCATAAAAGCAATTTGTTGGGCGATATTGGATTCCGCCGCGCCGCGGCCTCGCGGCGCAGTGAAGCAATACCGTTCGGAACGCGGCCGTAGGCCGCATTTGAACCCGGAGGCTCCGCCTCCGCAGTGACTTCTACCGTGTGAAGTCGGACTTGGCGCCTGGATTAAAAAGCAATTTGTTGGGCGATACAAGATTTGAACTTGTGACTTCTACCGTGTGAAGGTAGCACTCTCCCACTGAGTTAATCGCCCAACAAATTGCCTGTCGCTTTGCGCTGGGGAACGGTGGCGATACTAGCATCGGGAGGGACGCGTGTCAAGGCGGGGTACGGACTAGTTATTATTGAAAATCCGGCGTATACAATATCATACGAAATGGGGATCGTATTGAAGTAGAAAAAAGAACCGATTTCTTACTTGTTATCCATAAAGGACTTATTTTTCAAGTGGCGTGCGTTTCTTGTGGCACGAAAATTGCTAAAAAGAAGGCATGAAAATGGAGCATATCGATAAAACGCAAGCGGTCGCCGTAGCCGTCACGAGAGGCGCCTTCGGCAGCCAATGGGAAGAGATCCGAACCGAATTAATCCGCAAGTCCATCCATTTCCTTATCGCCCTCGCGCCGAGCCTCGCCTTCGTCAATCGGGGCCTTACCGTCGCGGCGCTCGCCATGGGAACCATCGTCTATACGTATGCCGAATCGGCCCGCTTCGCGGGCGTGAAGATCCCGTTTATCTCCGCGGTCACCGCGATCGCGGCTCGCGACCGTGATCGCGGCCGGTTCGTCCTCGGTCCCGTGACGCTCGGCCTCGGAGCCATGCTCGCGCTCTTGCTCTATCCCGATCCCGCCGCGAGCATAGCCATCTACGCGCTCGCCTTCGGGGACGGTCTCGCGAGCCTCGTAGGGAAGCTGTTAGGGCGCATTCGGCCGGCATTCTTGCGGGGAAAGAGCCTGGAAGGGTCAGGAGCGTGCTTCGCCGCGGTTTTCCTTGTCGCGTACCGAATTTCCGAGGACTTCCGCACGGCCTTCTTCGCCGCGCTCGTCGCAACGTTCGTGGAAGCGCTGCCCCTGGAAGACTACGATAACATCGCCTTGCCGCTCGCGGTCGGCTTCGCCGTCGAGATGGTCGGCACGGTCTCCCGTCCCCTATAGCCAGAGATAGAAGCGATGCACTTTGGCGGCGACGAGGAATGTCCCGCCGGAGATCGCCGCCGCGCCCAAGGGGAGGGCGAGCCACGTGTCGGCGCGTATGAGTCCGTCCCTGCCGATAACCAAGAGTACGCAGCCGAGCGCCACGTGCGCGAAATCCGAGGTGCCGCGCGAATACGCGGCCACGAGGAAATTGACGACGGCGATCGCGGCCACCCCTATCTGAACGATCTCCAACATGAACGCGTATCCGGGGATGGGGGAGAAGGAGCTGTCCCAGGATAAGCCGTCAACGGGAGCTCCGGCCGCGATGGCGAAAGCCGCCGCGGCGACCATGATCACGACGAGGCCGTGCTTCTGGTATTCGAGGCCGGCAGCGTAGATGCCCGCGGCGAAGAGGGCGAAGAGGCCGAAAAACCGCCCGAAGAGCAAAGCCCGCGCGGCGCCCACCACGTACGCGGGCGGCCAATTCCGGGCAAGGGCAAGGGGGACGGCGATACGGAAACCCTCGGCCGCGAGCGAGAGCGCGAAGAGGGCGATGAAGAGGATCTCCGGTGCCTGAGTCTTTTCGAAGAAATAATAGATGAGGGCGACGGTCGTGCCCGCGTAGAGGATGGAAAAAATGATGGACGCGAGGGGCGCGTAGGGCGAAGCCTCGAAAAGGAGTGCCGCTAGGAGCTGGATTAGGCCGCGGGCGCGGCGGATCGACTCCTCTGAAACCGCCGGAACGGTCCTTATCGCCTCCGCCGCGGACAGGATGAGCACGGTCGCGGGGAGGATGGGGGCGACGATGCCGACACCGAGCAGACGGTTCCGCATAGAAAGGGTCATGGGGAGAGCATAGTTCATTCCTCCGGAGGGACTCAAGGCCGGCGGGGATGAGCCGATACTCTATACGTGAGGAGACAACCATGTCGAAACGATTTCTCGCGCCTCTCGTCCTTGCCCTCGGGTTAAACGCATGGGCAGGCGATGCAGCCTCCTTCGTCGATCTCGGGTTCTCGGCCGACGGCAGCCGTTACATGTTCGCCCAGTACGGAGTCGAATCGAACAGCTTGAAGCCCTGGGCCGAGCTCTTCGTGGTAGACGTACCGCGCAACGATTTCGTAAGCGGCGGTAAGAAATCGCTCGTCTACGACGGATCGGTCGTCGCGGGACAAGACGGCTCCGGCGCCTTCTACAAACTGCTCGCGGAAAACGCCGCGCTGGCCGCGACGCACAAGGTGGATTTCCTTAGGCAGAGCCAACCCCTCTATCTGGCCGTGGACAACGGGGCTTCCGAAGCGCAGCCGCCAATTGAATTTAGGGATTTCGAGTCCGGCGCATCATATAAAGCCACCCTGATCCCCTACGTGGAGGGCAGCGGAGCGTCGCTCAAGTCCTCCTTCTACATCGACGTAGAGCGCACGCTAAAGGACGGTACGGTGAAGCGCTACACCGTCGGCACTCCGGCGCTGAAACGGCCGCTCGTGGCTTCCTACCGAATCCGCAGGGCGGTCATAGCCCCCAAGGACGGTTCGCTCATCTTCGTGGTGGAGCTCAGGAAGGCCGGCGCCTCCGGTATGGACTCCCGCTACATGGTGGAAGCGTTGCGCCTGTAGCCGCATGGCGAGGCCGCTTCACGAGAAGCGGCCTTCCTCCATGGCGTCGGCGAGGGCGCCGATAGCCGCGCCGGTTTCTTCTCCGATCGCAGCGAGCGAGGCGAGTCCGCGCAGCGCGGCCGCGATCGAGCGTTCATCGTACTCCATGCCCCCAAGCGCCTCCGACACAATCTCCTCCCGGATCAGCGCTCCATCCATCTCGAAAGTAACCTCGCGGACCGCGCCCCCTTCGATCTCCAAGGTCAACGCCGCGCTTCCCGCTTCCAGTCTCCGCGCGAAGGACGGCGAAGCGCCGAAGCGCCATTCGCGGCTCGCGAGCATAGCTCGGTAGGCGGCCGTTTCCGCGTGATTCGAGAAGGCCTCAGCGTCCAGGTCCTCGATCGCAGCGCTTCCCCAGGCCCCGGCCGCTTCCGTCGCCAGGGCTTCCTCCACCTTTTCGATCGTGAGATCGCTCAGCGAGTCGGTGAGGTTCGCCACGGGGGAGCGCACCGACTTTACGCCTTTAGCCCGACGCGCCGGTCCTCCGGGGGCCAGGTACCGCTCGAGCGCCTTGAGGTCTGAGCGCACGAGCAGGGTCCCGTGGTGGAACGACCTACCCGAACTTTCCCTGAAGGCGCTCCCCGACACCTTGCGGCCGTCCACGAGGATGTCGAGCCGCTCGTTGGCCCGGGCGTCCAGGCCGAGGTTGCGGAGAGCGCGGACCGCCAGGGCGATGTTCGCGCTCCGGTCCATGAGGGGGGAGGCGCTCATGAAGGTGAAGCAGAGGTTGCCGCGGTCGTGCCAGACCGTGCCGCCGCCGCTTTGCCGACGGGCAAGGCGTACGCCGTCCCGCGCGATTTCGGTAGCCCTGCATTCGATCCACGGATTCTGATAGCGGCCTATAACTACGGCGGCGTCGTTCGACCAGAGGAAGAGGATGCGCTCGTTCAAGCCGAACGTCCGGAATATCCTGTCCTCTATCGCCAGGTTGAGGAAGATGTCCGTGGAGGGCGAACGGAGGACGCGGAGCGGCGGCATGTCAGTCCGCGGGGCCGGCGGAATCGGCCGCGGCTATCGGCCGGAGGACCTGGAATACGGTGCCGCCCCCTTCGGCCAGGACGCGGAGGTAGACGCGGGGTTCGAGCGCGATGGCGCGCCAGAGTCCGTCCCGCTGTAATTCCAGCGCCGCGGCGGCGAGTAGCTCCGCCTTTCGGATTTCGCCGTCCGGCTTGAGCTGCGCGAAAAGATACCGGCCTGCGGGGATGGCGACGTCGAGGGGCGCATCCTCGTCCGTGCCGGCCGCGGCGCCGGCGGCGGAGTCCGCGTCGAGGGCCGCCGCGGCTTCCCCGGACTCGGCGATGAGGGCCGGCGCGCCGAGATAGTCGGCGAGATCCGGCTCCACGGCGGCGGCCCGGACGCTGTCCAACTCGAAGAGCGCCATGCGCTCCCCACGATCGATCGCGCCGAAGGGATCGGCTCCGCATGAGCGCCGATATTTTAGGGGGGAGCGGAGATCTAGAGTCATTATCCTGAGCGGCTGCATCGTGCCTCCCTTCAGGGGATAAATCTACACGAATTCGCGTTCCGATTGAAGCGCCGTATCCGCTGGACCCGTACGGTCGCGGAGGCCGTTATGGAACCCGTCAGATGGTGGAGCCTGTGGGAACGCAGCCGATTCCTCGCGATAGCGACGTCAGTCGCCGCGTGCGCCTGCGCGCCGGAGGCGCCGTTCGAAGGCGTACTCAACGTGGACGCGTCGGCGCCGACCTTCCTGGGTTGCGCCGCGACCGAGGCGGACCGCGTTGAGTTCGTATTCTCGGAGCCGGTCGTCGTCTCGTCGCTCCGCTTTGACCGGGCGCGTCCCGCCGCGGTCTCGGAAAACGCCGCGTCGATCGCCGTCACGTTCCCCGCCCCCTTGGAAGAAGGCGGACGGTACGTGGCCGACTTCATCGTTGAGGATCCGGAGGGCAATACCCTTTCGGTGCTCGTCCCGTTCCGCGCCAAGAACGACCGTATGCCTCCGCTCCTCATCACCGAGGTCCGGACGGAATACTCCAAGCCGAAGGCCGAGTACGTGGAACTGCACCTCCGGGGCGCGGGCCAACTCGGCGGGATGCGCCTCGTCTCGTCGTCCCGGGGATTCGATGACCCGGTCTTCGTGTTCCCCCGGGCCGAGGCCGCGGCCGGCGAGTACGTAGTCGTCCACCTCAGGACCTTGGACAGCGGTTGCGTGGACGAGACGGGCGCCCTCGACGCCTCCGCGGGAGCCGACGCCTTTCCGACGGGGCGGGATTTCTGGCTGCCGGAATCGGAAAAAAGCATACGGAAGACGGACGCGATCGCCCTGCTCGACATGGACGGCCGCGTTCTGGACGCGATACTGCTTTCCGAGACTCCGGGAGGTACGTGGAAGAATGAGCAGCTCGCGGCCGCGGCCGCGCGGCTCCAAGGAGCATGGAAACGAGCGGACGGGAGCGCCGGCGCGCTCCTGCCCGCGGACGCGGTGGCCTCGGGCGACGCCACGTCTTCGCGCACGATCTGCCGAGCCGAATCCGCGCCCGATACCGACGGCGCTGCCGATTGGTACGTGACCGTGACGAAGGGGGCCACGCCGGGACGGGCGAACAACCCCGACCGCTACCGCAGCGAGGAATGACGGCTTAGATAAGGTCCTTAAAGAGATTCTCGATTTCGTGTTTGGGGACCGCCCCGACTTTCTGGCGGACCATCTTGCCCTCTTTGTAGACAAGGATGGTGGGGATGGACACGATGTTGTGCTGGCCGGCGAGATCGCTTTCCTGGTCCACGTTGACCTTGGCGACTTTGAGCTTGCCCTCGTATGCGGCGGCGAGCTGATCGATGGCCGGTCCGATCATTTTACACGGCATGCACCATTCCGCCCAGAAGTCTATGAGGACCGGCACGGATGATTTCAGGACCTCCGCCTCGAAGTTTGCGGACGTCAACGTGATTTCTGCGCTCATGGCGTGCTCCTTTCGCTCGATTTGGGTAGGACTATACTACACGAGCGGAGGAGAAAAGGCAAAGGCTCGCTTTCGCCGTCGCCGTCGCCGACGCTTTCGCCGTCGCCGTGCGGCAGGCGCCGTCGCCGGTCGCTGCCTTGTTCCTCCGCTGCCGTCCTACTCTTGTTCCCCCGCCCGGGAATCGAATATACTGATCGACCTATGTTCCTTACATTCCTTCCGATCCTGTTCACGATGTTCGTCGTCGTCGATCCGTTCGGACTCGTGCCGATCTACATCGGACTCACCGCGCGCCTCGACGAAGCGGAGAAGGACCGGACCGTACGGAAAGCCGTGGCAACGGCCTTCCTCGTGCTGTCGCTTTTCATAGTCGGCGGCAAGTGGGTGCTCGGCGCCCTCCGCGTCCATCCCGGCTCCTTCTTCATCGCGGGCGGCATCATGCTCTTCATCGTCTCCCTGGAGATGCTGTTCGGCCAGCCGACCCGTTCCAAGGTTTCGGTTCACGAGAACCCCGCGGAGGACGGCGAGGAACGGACCTCCATCGCGGTGTTTCCGCTCGCCATCCCGATGTTGGCGGGACCGGGCGCCATCACCTCTATCCTTCTCTTCATGAGTTCGGACGCGCCGTTCCTGCCCACGGCCGCGATGCTCTTCGTCGCCGTGGTCTTGATCCTCGCCGTCGCGGCCGTCGCCATGAAGGCTTCCTCCCTCGTGCTCCGCACGCTCGGCCGCACCGGCGTGTCGGTCATCGAGCGCATCATGGGCTTGCTCCTTTCGGGGCTCGCCGTCCAATTCGTCTACGACGGGCTCGCGAAGCTCGGCATCATCGCGGGAGGCGCGGCATGAAGCGTACGGAACTCCTCGCGCCGGCGGGTTCGCCCGAGGCGCTGGACGCGGCGATCGGCGAAGGCGCCGACGCCGTTTATCTGGGACTCAAGAGCTTCAACGCGCGCCTGCGCACCACGAATTTCGCGTACTCCCAGTTCGAGGCGGCGACGCGCGTCCTCCACCGTCAGGACCGGAAGATCTACGTGACGGTCAACACGGTCTTCGAACAGCGCGAAGCGGACCGCATGTACCAATTGCTCAAGTATCTCGCGGGCGTGGGGCCCGACGGCATCATCGTCCAGGATTTCGGCACGGCGCGCATGGCGCGGGATTGTTTCCCTTCGTTGAAGCTCCACGCGTCCACGCAGATGAACGTCGCGTCGGCCAAGGGCGCGAACGTCCTTTCCAAGCACGGGTTCTCCCGCGTGGTGCTCGCCCGCGAGCTCGACCTGGAGGAGCTCCGCTCGGTCCGCGAGAATACCTCGGTGGAACTGGAAGTCTTCGTCCACGGCGCCCTCTGCGTGAGCGCGTCGGGCCTCTGCCTCTATTCGAGCTACCTGGGCGGGAAGTCGGCCAACCGCGGCATGTGCACCCAGGCGTGCCGGAGGCGCTACCGCGTAGGAAAGGACGGCGGAGACGGAGAGGCGAAGAACCTCTTCGATTTCGGGAGCGAGGAGGGCGCCTTCGCGGATGAGACCATTTCCGCCGACGACAAGGCGAGCGGCTACTTCTTCAGCCCCTCCGATCTTGCGCTCGTGAGCAAGGTTCCCGAACTTGCCGACCTCGGCGTATCGTCGTTCAAGATCGAAGGCCGCATGAAGAGCGCCGAGTACGTCGGCTCGGTCGTGGCCGCCTACCGTCGCGTCCTGGACAACCTGGACGGAGACCGCGAAAAGGCGATAGCCGAAGCCCGGGCCATCCTCAGGAACGACTTCGCCCGCCCGAAGACTACGTTCTACTTCGACGGAGCCCCTCCCTCGGCTTGGCTCGACCCGCGGCAAGCGGGCGGTACGGGCATTCCGCTCGGCGCGCTGGAGAAGGTCCGGGGGCCAGAAGGCGGGCGCCGGGGCCTCGTGCGGCCCTCGGG
>JAEWSV010000159.1 GCA_023398155.1 Spirochaetota bacterium | reverse complement strand
ACCGAGGGCCGCTGATTTCCTGCCGGAATACGCCCGGAAGTACCGGACGGTGGAGATCGACTCCTGGTTCTACAAGATCCCCGACCGCGCTGAGGTAGAAGACTATATTTCCAAGGTCGATGCCGGCTTCACCTTCACCGCGAAGGCGACCTAAGATCTGACGCTGACCCATGGGCGCACCTTCGGTAAAGCCGACAAGACCTTAGTAAGCAATCCCGGCTTCCTCTCGAGCGAACTCTTCGGACGCTACCTCAAGGCCGTGGAACCCATGCTGGGGCGGCTCGACGCCATCGAACTGGAATTCGAATATCTCAACAAGGAGAAGATGCCGAGCCTGGACGCCTTCCTCCGTCGCTTGGAAACCTTCGTCGGATCGATACCTCCGGGCCTGCCGATCGCCGTAGAAACCCGGAACGCGAACTACCTCAAGCGGGAGTATTTCGCCTTTCTCAAGGAAAAGAAGCTCGCCCACGTCTTTTCGGAAAAGCTCCACATGCCCCACGTTTGGGAAACGTACGAGGAATTCGGCGACCTCCTCGGCGACTTCTGCGTCTTCCGCCTGCTCGGCGGAGACCGGAAGGAGATCGAAGCGAAGACGAAGGAAGTCTGGAACTCCATCGTGGACCCGAAGCCCGGCTTGGAACGGATCGTCCAGATAACCAAGAAGATATCCTTCGACGGGAAGCGGGCGATCGTCTCCTTCAACAACCACTACGAGGGCTCCGCGCCGCTGACCATCGCCCATTTCCTCGACCTTTGGGAAAAGTGAGAATGCGGGATTACCGGTGGTACGGCTCGAACCGGAGAAGGGCTCCGCGGTCGGTCGGGCGCCTCGCGCGCGCCGCTTCGGCCGCGGCGCTGTCCCTCCTGTTCCTCGGCTGCGCCCTTTTCGGCGAAGGCGAGCGGAACCTGATCGAAGCTCCCGCCGCTACGGCGGCGGAGGCGCTCCGCTACGCGTACCTCTATGTCGATGAGGATACCGAGTACGCTTTCGGCGGACAGGACGGGCTGCGAACCATCCGCATCGACTGCTCGGGCCTGGTCGTCAATTGTTACGGTTACGCAGTCCACGGAACGCTGTACGCGCTGCCGTTCGATGACGCCGCCGTGATCGATTTCTTCAGGACGTGGACGCGCGAGACGACGAGCCCCCGCCCCGGCGACCTGGCGTTCATGGGCGACGACCCTACCGCACCGTCGCATATGGCCCTGTTCGTAAAAGAGGCGGAGGGCCGGATCTACTTCATCGACTCGACCTCCAAACCGGAGGAGAATATAGACGGGGTGAACGAGCGCAGCTACGCATCGGACGATACGCGGTTCCTTTCGTTCGGCAGGTTGTTGCTGCTGGAATGATACGGCTCGGCATCATCGGCCTCGTCTCGCTCGCGATCGTTTCCCTGGTTCATAGGGCGAAGCGAAAGAGGCCGCCCCGCGCCCCGGTCCTTACGGCCTCCCCAGGAAGTCCCTGATCGCGGCAAGCGACTCTTCCGGTTTCTCCCCGATCATAGTGTGGCCCGCGCCTTCAATGACGAGGAGATCCGCCCGCGCGAACCGCGGCAGGGTGCGCGTTCGCTGCCAGTCCGGGCCGACGACGGCGTTCTCGCTCCCCGAGAGGAAGAGCGCCGATCCGCTCCATCGCTCCGTACCCGCGGCCAGGTCGCGGAGCCTGCCGTCCTTCCCGATGCCCGAAGCCTGGACCGCGGAGCCCGCCAGGGAGCCGAAACGCCACGAGGCGAGGCTCGCCCGCCTGACGTCGCGGTCAGGATAATAGCCGGCCAGGGGGTGGTCGGGGGTCGCCGTGGCCACGAGGTCGCCCATGAAGAAATCCGCCCGCGCCTGTCCGTCCGGCCCCGAGATGTGGAGGCTCCGCCCCCACGACCTGAGGAAGGGACCCCAAAGGGACGGCTTCGGGAAACCGCCGAGGCCGGTCGCGGCCGCGAACGTCAGCATATCCTCGTGGGTGAAGAAACCGGGTTCGGCGAGCACCGCCCGCTCTACGCGGTCCGGATGGTGGCCGATGTAGGCGGCGGCGAGCATCGCGCCCCAACTGTGGCCGACGACGGCGAAGGGCTTCCCGGGCGAGACGAGATTCCCTATGGCGTCCAGGTCGCTCACCATCCGGTCGAGGGTCAGTTCCGCCGCGTCCACCCGCGGCGAAAGCCCCGCCCCGCGCTGGTCGTAGAACACCACGCGGTAGGTATCCGCTAGGGCCGCGAGGTCCAATAGATAACGATAGTCGTTACCCGGTCCTCCGTGGAGGACGATGACGACGGGAGATGCCGGATCGCCCCGGATCTCCCCATGGAAGCGGTAGCCCGCGGCCTCGATGACCGGCAGGTCCGGATCGTCCGCGGTGGTCGCGGGAACGCTCCAGGCGCCGGACGTAACCAGATAGAGGGCGCCGAGCGCCAGAAATGCCGCGGCGGCTAGCCCGCCCGCGCCGAACGCGATGATCTTGAAAACTCGAAACAACATGATTCCTCCTCGTGATGAAGGAACCATGGCGCGGAGTCCGTTCGCTCTTCGCCCCGTTATGAAAAGCGGGACCCCGGCCTCGCGCCCTGCGCGTCGCTTACCGCGCTTCCGCCTCCAGCCCGCTCCAGATACTCCGAGGGCGTCGTGCCGTAGCGGGCGCGGAAAGCGCGGAGGAAGCTCGTCTTGGACGCGAAACCGGCATCCAGGGCGTCTTCAAGGAGACTCCGCGGCGAGCCCGCCTTCCGCGCCTCCAAGAAGGCGTCGAGCCGCGCGGCGTTGAGGTACTCGCGGAACCCCATGCCCAAGCGGTCGTTCACGATGAAGGAGAGGGCGTTCGGGTGGAGCCCGAGCCGGCCGGCTAAGCGGCGAAGGTCAAGGTCGGAGTCCGCGAAGGCGCCCGCCGCGCGGGCCCGTTCCAGGCGCGCGAGGGTCTCTTCCGCGAAACCCTCGCTCAGGTTGAGGGTACGTCCGATCGCCTCCCGCGCGTCCCGCGGATCCAGGATGGCGGGAAAGCGGAGGGCGAAGAAGGCCGCGACGTAGAGGAAGGCCAGGATGGCCGCGGCCTGGACCAGAACGGCGAGCGTCGTGATGGCCGATCCCGAAGGATGGAGCCAGTGGAGGACGTTTCCAGCGGCGGCGAGGGCCCAGTTCGCCAGGAAGGTGACCGCCAGTGCCCGCAGCCACCGTATCCGGCTCTTCCGGTCGGCCCAACGCCGGAGGCCTTCCCGGTTCCGGTACCAGAGGAGGACGATCGCGACGCCGTAGGAGAGCCCTTGGACCAACTTGGCCGCCTCCACGGCTTTCACCCACGCCGGGCTGCCGCCCGCCATGGCCTGGGCCGCGGTCCGGTTGAACTCCGCCGGGCCCAGGATCAGGAACGATAGTCCGTACGCCGCCCACACGACGAGGGCGGGGATAAAATGAACCGCAAAGGGAAGACGAGGCTTGACGCCCCGATTGAAAGCCTGCCACGAATATCTCCAGAGGAGGGGCCCGTAGAGCAGGATCTCCACGCCGATCAGGGCCACCGCCGCGGGCGGAAAGAGGGGCGCGGGGCCGACCCAAGAAACGAGGCCGAGCCCGTGGATCGCGAGGAGCCCCAGAAGGAACGCCAGATATATGTTGCCGGGATTTTTCCGCCGCGATGCGACGAGGAGGGACAAAGCTAGCCCTTGGATGACGATGAGGACGCCGCCGACCTGGAGCAGGGTTTCGCCGAAGCGCATGGGAAGATTCTATCATCCGACAAGGGAATCGCGGGATATACTACGGGAGCTTTTCACGGCTTCGGAGGTTTTCCATGGAACGGTCTATAATCGGCAATCCGCTCATCGAGGCCGATTTCCCGGATCCGTCGGTCCTGTACCGGAACGGGACCCTCTACATGACGACGACTTCCATGCACTTCATGCCGGGCATCCCGGTCCTGCGATCCTACGATCTGGCGCATTGGGAGATCGCTTCCCACGTCTATTCGACTTTCCTCGACAATCCGGCCCACAATCTTGCGGAGGGCGCAGACATCTACGGTAAAGGCTCGTGGGCGACGAGCCTCGCTTTCCACGACGGATTCTTCTACGTCTGCTTCAACAGCAACGACGCGGGACGGACCTTCGTCTACCGCACGCGGAATATCGAGGCGGGGCCGTGGGAGCGCTCCATCCTCCCCGGTTCTCACCACGACCCCTCCCTGCTCTTCGATGACGGCGGAACCTACCTGGTGTACGGCAACGGCTCCATCCGAATCCGTGAGCTCACGAGCGACGCCATGGCCTATAAGGAGGGCGGCTCGGACCGCCTCCTCGTCGAAACGCCCCCTGTGGAAGGCCTCAACTGCGAGGGGAGCCACATGCACCGGATAGGCGGCGTCTACTACTTGATGCTCATCCAGTGGCCCGCTTCGCCGCCGGGACGCCGCATCCAATGGTGCTACCGGAGCGGCTCGCTGCTCGGCGACTACGAGGGTAGGGTCGTCCTGGACGACGACCTAGGATACGAGAACGCCGGCGTCGCCCAGGGGGGCCTGTTCCAGGCGGACGGAGACTGGTACGCGATGCTCTTCCAGGATAGGGGCGCGCTGGGCCGCTGTCCGGTCCTTCTCCCGGTTTCCTGGGAAGACGGCTGGCCAGTGTTCGGCAGAGGCGGGAAGGTTCCGCGGAAAATAGAGGTCCCGTATCGGCCGCGGCCCGCCGCCCCCTTCGTCGCGAGCGACGAGTTCGACTATACGACGGAAACCCTTGCGCCCATCTGGCAATGGAACCACAATCCCGATGGCCGCTTCTGGTCCGTCTCCGCGCGGCCCGGCTTCCTCAGGCTCGTGAACGGCTCCGTCGTTGGCGGCCTGGAACGCGCGCGGAATACCTTGACCCAACGGACGCTCGGGCCGGCGTGCGCCTTCACCGTAGAGTTGGATCCCGCGGGCATGCGGCCGGGCGACTTCGCGGGACTCGCGGCCTTCCAATCCCGTTTCGGCTACGTCGGCGTCTCCGTCGCGGAAGGGGAACGGCGGGTGGTGATGGTCGCCGGCGATCGGGGCGAGGAACGGATCGTCGAGTCGGCGCCTCTCGCGTCGCCGACGGTCTTCTTGGAGGTCCGCTTCGATTTCCGCGACGGGAGGGACCTCGCCTCCTTCGCCTTCTCGGCGGACGGCGTCGAGTGGAGGAACATCGGGGAGCCGCTTTCCATGGTGTTTCGGCTGGACCACTTCGTCGGATACCGGGCGGCCCTCTTCAGCTACGGGACCGTCGCCGTCGGAGGGTACGCGGATTTCGCCTTCATGCGCTTTCGGCAAGACGGAGCCGCGGCCGCGGACATGACGAATCGGATGCGCGGTATCGCGCGCGGCACGGAAGACCACGATGAGGAGTAACAGATGACGATCGATATCGATGTACGGGCGACGGGAAAAACTTTTTTCCCGCATTGGAAAGTCTGCGTCGGCGGCGGCAGGGTGGCCGAGGCGCTTCGGGCTGATTTCCAGAAGCACCTGGAGATGGCGCAGCGGGAATTCCCCTTCAGCTACCTCCGCATGCACGGCCTTTTCCATGAAGACATGATGGTGTACCACGAGGTTGAAGGCGAGCCCGTTTTCAACTGGCAATACGTCGATCTGGTCTACGACCACTGGCTCTCCATCGGCATCCGCCCCTTCGTGGAGCTCGGCTTCATGCCCTACGACCTCGCGAGCGGCGAAGAAACCGTATTCTGGTGGAAGGGCAACATAACGCCTCCGAAGGATTGGGCGCGCTGGGAACGGCTCGTCGAGAGCTTCGTCCGCCACGTAGTCGAGCGCTACGGCATCGCTGAGGTGCGCCGTTGGTACTTCGAGATTTGGAACGAGCCCGATCTCACCGTCTTTTGGAAGGACGCGGATTTCGATGCGTACGTGGAGCTCTACGAGCGGTCGACCAGGGCGATCAAGAATGTCGACGCCGACCTCCGCGTCGGAGGGCCCGCCAGCGCGGGCTTCGGGGACAAGCCCGGCGTGCCGCCATGGGGAGAGCGATTCCTCGCCGCCTGCGCGGAACGTTCCTTGCCCCTGGACTTCTTTTCCACCCATCCCTACCCGACCAGGTACCCGGTGGACCCCGACGGAAAGGGCTACATGATTTGGGACGGACCGGATCGCCTCCTGACGGACCTCCGGGGCTGCGAAACCTTGCTAAAAGGTTCGGCCTATCCCGAGGCGGAACGCCATTATACCGAGTGGAGCTCCAGCCCGAGCCCGCGGGATCCGGTCCACGATACGGCGTTCTTGGCCTCCTTCATCGTGGAGAACAATTGGCGCGCCCGCGGCCTCATGGATTCGCTATCCTTTTGGACCGTGAGCGACATCTTCGAGGAATGCCGCCAGGGCGACACGCCCTTCCACGGCGGCTTCGGGATGGTGAACATCCAGGGGCTCAAGAAAGCGTCCTACCACGGTTACTGGTTCCTCTCCAGCCTGGGCGGGGAGGTCCTGGGAGAAGGGGATTCCTACGCGGTCACGCGCCGCGCCGACGGGACCGTGGCGGTCTTACTCTGGAACTACTGCCACTATTCGCCGCAGGCCAACGACAGCCGGCTCCTGGGCGCGGCGGCGCCGGGGGCGATCTACGACCTCTTCGATCTGAAGCCGCCGAAAGAATTCGGCCTACGCCTGCATGGATCCGGCCAGAAAGTCCGCATCCAGTCGACGCGCTTCGATCGCGGCCGCGGCTGCGCGTACGACGCGTGGGTCGCCATGGGCGCCCCGGTCCACCTGAGGCCCGCGGATTTGGAGGTCCTGCGACGGCGAATGGAGTTGGAAGTCTCGGTTGATCGCCTGAGCGCGGCGGGCGGTTACGCGGAATGGTCGACGTCGGTGGAGCCCTTCGGCGTGACCCTGCTGGAAATCTCCGCGGAAGGGGAGTGACCCGCGCGTAGGCTTCCCGCCCTCACCTGCTCTCGAAAACCCGCTGCGCTTCCTTGTAGCTCGCCAAGTCCCCGATGTCGTAGCGGAGGCCGGTGAAGAGATACGCGTGCACGGGCTTCCGGCCGATGAGCCAGGGGATGAAGTGGCCGGGCGCGTCGGGGTTCTCCCCTGAAGCCAGGTATTCGCCGATGAGCGGCAAGGTGGCGCGGACGTAGAGGTAGAACGGCGGGACGGCGAAGGTCGATTTCGGCTCAGCGGGTTTCTCCTCGAAGGAGAGGACCCGCCGATCGTCGGAGAGTTCGATGACGCCGGTCCGGCGCAGCTCGGCCACGTCCGGAAGGACGTGGGTGGTGATGCAGTCGGTGCCCGCCTTACTGAAGAAGGCGACGAAATCGGACAGGTCGAATTCGAAGAGGTTGTCGGCGGCGAGCACCATGAGGTCCCCGTCGATCCCGAGCTCGGTCACGGCCAGGCGCAGGTCGGCGAGGGCGCCGAGCCGGTTCTCGTTGTCGGTGGTGCCGTCGTTGAGGCAG
>JAEWSV010000127.1 GCA_023398155.1 Spirochaetota bacterium | reverse complement strand
ATCCTGGAACGGTACCGGCCCGTTGAACTGAAGAAACGGTTCTTGGTTTACCGAGGAGACTCCGCGTATGCGGCCGCGGGGCTCGCCCGGTACGGCTGGTACGATCTGTCCCGGTTCAAGGAAAAGGGGTTCGCGGCCGTTCCTTGGTTCGACTATCCCCAAAAATGGAAGGACCTGATACGCGAACGGGAAAGCGCGAATCGTAAACGTTATCTCCGGCCGGCCTTCGACCTCCCGTTCGAGGAGCGGACCAGTTTCGCTTTGGTCGATGAGCGGACCGGGGAACCCGCCGGCTGGATGCTCTGTACGGAGATATCCGCTACTGAACTCGAGATCAACCGGTTTTACGTTTACGACGAGTACCGGAACCTCGTGGTCGGCCCTTCCTTCGGGGCCTTCGTCGTGGAGAGGATCAAGGATTTTTATCCCCGCTTTTCCTTCAAGGTCGCGGCGGGCAATCGATCTATGGAGAGGATAGCGGCGAGGTGTTTCGTTCCCGTGATGGGTGAGAGGTACGAGGAAGCCGATTTCTATTTTCCGCTCTAATTTTAGGCGGAACGAAACGTGCGCTATAGAGAATCGGATGACGATGGGAGGTTCGTATGGCATGGACGCAGAAAGAGATCGACGCGGTCTACGAAGGAGTCATGAAAAGGTCGGCCACGGACGCGGTCTTCCGCAAGAAGCTGCTCGCGGATCCGCCCAAAGCGATCGCGGAATTCTCCGGCAAGGAACTCCCGGCGGGATTCCGCGTCAAGATCGTGGAGAGCGACCCGGCTTACCAGGCGACTTTCGTGGTGCCGGATCTCGTGTCGGAGGAAATGGACGAGGAAGGCCTCCGCAAGGTGGCAGGCGGCGTGTCGGCCGCCCTGATCGCGTCGTTAGTAGCCGGCGTCTGCGCCGTAGCCGTAGGAGTCGATTACTGCGCCGGGGATGTGTGCGGTTATGTATTCAACGTGAAATAGGTTGGGACTATCGCCCTCCATTCGAGGGGGGCCATCACATTGTAAGGAGCGTGCAATATGGCGTGGACGCAAGCGGAGTTTGATTCGGCGTACAAGAAAGCGAAGGTCAAGGCAACCAGCGATGCCGACTTCCGGAAGAAGCTCTTGGCCAATCCGAGCAAGGCGATTTTCGAGCTGACCGGTAAGGAGATACCGGCGAACTTCAAGATCAAGGTCATCGAATCCGATCCGGCCTACCAGGCGACCTTCGTGCTTCCCGACCTCGTGAGCGACGAGATGAGCGACGAGGACCTCAAGAAAGTCGCGGGCGGCGCCTGCGCCGGGCAGATCGTCGGGAAATGCAATGACGCCTGCGGCGCAGCTGCCTAAGAGCGGAGACAGCTACATAGACAGGTAATTCCTTAATCCTCAGGTGGAGCCGCACGATTATGAAATGGTCGAAGTACGGAATATTCTTCAAGTCCGAGCGCAACGGGTGGCTCCTCTACAATGCCGCGTCGAACGCGTTCCTGCAGGTGGCGTCCGACGCGGCATCCTCAATCGATGCCGTCATGGCCGCGCCGGATACCTTCGATTTCACAGATGCCGCCGATCTGTATTTTAACCTCCGGGTAAACGGTTTCCTCGTGGATGAAAACCACGATGAGGCCGTATACAACATAACCAAGATGAGGCGCCTTTCCGCGAACTACGCCTCGCCGATGATGATGTTGACCATCGCCCCGACCAGGGCGTGCAATTTCGGCTGCCCGTATTGCTACGAGAAAGACCGCGAGCGGCTCTTCATGAGCGAGGAAACCGAGGACAAGCTCGTGGCTTTCATCGAACGGTATAAATCGGTCCGGACGCTCCAGGTTGCCTGGTACGGGGGCGAGCCGCTCCTGGCCTTCGATATCATCAAGCGCCTCAATGGGAAATTACGGGGGATCGGAAAAGAGTTAACCTCCATGATCATAACGAACGGGTATCTCCTGAACGACGAGGTCATACGGGAGCTGGATACCCTCAAGACGAAGCGGATCCAAATAACGCTGGACGGGGATAAGGAAACCCACGACGGACGGCGGTATCTCTTGGGCGGCGGCGGAACCTTCGACGTCATCATCGCCAACCTCGATAAACTCGTGGCTTCCGGTTGGCAGGGCGGAGTCCAGATCCGGGTCAATGTCGAAGCCTCCAACGAGGATAAATACGCTTCGGTTTATCATTTCATCAAAGACCGTTACGGAGAGAAATACGGGCCTTCCGTCTTCGTGTACCCGGGGTTCGTGCACGATATGAACAATCCCGATTCCGGCTGCTATTTCGAATCGGACGAGAAGGCCCGATTCATCATCGAGCAGGCGGGGAAGCACGGCGTCACCGATCTTTCGGTGTTCCCGTCACGGTTCGCGACGGGGTGTACCGCCGAGACGCGCAACGGATACGTCGTGGGACCCGAAGGCGAGCTGTATAAATGCTGGAACGATCTCGGCAGGAAAGACCGGATCGTGGGGACTTTGGACTCCATCACGGATTGGAACATGGGCCTCGTCGCCGAATACATGGTCGCCGCATCCCACCTCGATTCGGAAGAGTGCAAGCGGTGCCTGCTGTTCCCCGTCTGCAACGGCGGTTGCGCCCTCGTCCGCAGGCGGAATTACCTGACCGGGGAAAACCGGGACCACTGTTCGCATTTCAAGTCCCATCTCAAAGAACTCCTCGAGCTCCACTACGAGCAGAAAATGGCCGGAGGCGCGACGGATGAAGCATCGTAACGCTATTGTTTTTTTCTCGTTGGTGACGTGCCTAAACCTCGGCTCCGCGGCCGCGCGCGCTGAGGAAGGATTGACGCTGGAAGGCGCCATCGCGCGCTCTCTCGCGGATAACCCTTCCGTGCAATCGAAAGGCCATGCCGTCGCCGTCGCGAAAGGTCGCTTGAAAGAAGCCCTCGCTCCGACCGATGCCCGCTTGGGCGCGCAGGTATCCATGGGGCAAAACGTAGCGC
>JAEWSV010000124.1 GCA_023398155.1 Spirochaetota bacterium | reverse complement strand
AGCCCGCGCCGGGCAAGGATTCGGCCTCCTCAGGCCGCATCGAAGCGGGGGCGAAGTCGAACGCGGCCGGGAAGGTTCCCGAAAGGGCGACCACGAGGGGGATCGGGCCTTTCGTCTTCCCGGACTCCGCGAAGAAAAGATCGATGAGCTCAGGATTAACCGTAAAGTCCTTGGTCATGCGCCACGCGACTTCGGTCGTCGACGAGAGGACCGTCGCAGCGATCCCTTCCCTCGCCTCCACGGTGAGCGGACTCGCCCAGAACAGGTCGAGGCCGGGAAAATGCGCGGTGAGCGGGTGGGTCTTGTCCGCGTACCGCTCCAAGAGCGCGATCCAGTGCGGATAGCGGAGCAGGCGGACCTGCGTCCCTCCCTCCGGGGACCGGGCTTGGAACGGGAGCGTGAGCGCGGCTTCGTCCAGCGCGAGCTGTCGTTCCATCCGGACCCCGTAGATCCCGAGCAAGTCCAAAAGCGGCGAATAGCCGACGGGCATGGCACGGAGATCGCCGCTGGGGTCGACGGTCACGCCGTCCACGGCGAAGAGGACTCGCCCTCCCGTTCTGATATATCGGGCTAATCGGTACGTGGCCCGATCGTCCAGCTCGGCAGCGCCGCCGAAAACGAAGAGAGCCTCGAGCCCGTCGGGGATCTCGGCTCCCGGAGGGATTTCGCGTAGGCCGTACCCTGCGGAGCCCAAAGCTAGCTCCACGTAGGGGTAGTCGGCCTTGAGGGTTCTATCCGCGGACGCCACGATGACGCCGACCTGCCGGGACCTTCCGCGAACTACGGATCGGACGCGGGCGGTCAAATCATATTCCAAGGTATCGAGTGAGAGCGCTACCGGAATCGTCGCGGACCGATCGAGGTATTCGACGACGATGCCAGAATATACGGTCGCGACGCTCGATACTTCGCTTTCCGACGTCCGGATTCTCTGGGGCGCGACGCCGAGCCGCTCGACGGCGGCGACGGTACCCGCCTTCACGGGATCCTGCACCGCGACGCGGATGCGGCCTCGGGAATACGCCGCGTACTCCCTGAGCAGGCCTTGGATCTCCGCCGGTGCCGGGTGGACCTTATCGAGTCTTTCGGAAAGGTAATAGGTCACGACCACCTGTTCGGTGATGTCCTTGTAGAGTTCTTTGGAAGCTTTGGAGAGCGTAAACGCCTTACCTTCCGTCAGGTCCAGGCGGAACGCGAGGCGGCGCGTGGTCAACATGGCGAGAAGGAAGGCAGCGACGGCGAGGAGGGTCAGGATGTCCGCTTGTTTCTTGGTCATCGCTAGCTCCATTTCCTGAACAGTAAAACGCGGGTGTTCAAATAAAGGAAGAGGCCGGTAAAAAGCAGGAAGTACGCGAGGTCGCGGCTGTCGACGACGCCCTTGGCGAAACTTTCGAAGTGGAAAGCGAGCGACAAGTAGTTGATCGTATCCGCCGCGAAGCGCGGGAGATCGAGGACCGCGGTGACGCGATTGGCCAGAGTCGCCGCGAGCAGGATCGCCACTCCGCCGAGGAATGCGCTGGCCTGGTTCTTCGCGAGCGACGAGAGGAACTGGCCGAGGGCGGTCGCCGCCGCGCCGAGGAGACAGGCGCCCAGGTATTCCCCCACGATCGCTCCGGTATCGAAATCACCGAAGGAGGACAACGAGAGCGGGAGGGGGACCGTGAGCGCGAGCGCGACCAGGAGCACCGTGAAAGAGGCGAAGAATTTGCCGAGTACGAGTTCTCCTTCCGAGAAGGGCATGGTTAGGAGGAGCTCCGCGGTGCCGAGCCTGCGCTCCTCGGCCCAGCTCCGCATATTGAGCGCAGGAATCACGATCGTGAAGGCGATGGGGAAGACGGCAAAATAGGGGCGGAGGGTCGCCGAATCGAGGGAGAAAAAGCGCTGGACGTAAAACAACCAAATCGAGGTGAAGAGGAGAAAGAAGATGATCGCGACGTATGTCGCCGGCGATAGGTAGGCGGAGCGGAATTCTTTGCGCGCGAGTGCGACGGCGCGCGCCGCGTGCGCTTTCATAGATGGTCTCCCTCGTGGGTGAGCTTAACGAAAATGTCCTCCAGGCTCACGCGGCGCCGGCCCAAAGCGACTATTTTTATGGAGGAGGCGACCGCCCAATCGAATATGCGCTCGCCCGCGGCGACCGACGCCGCTGATGAGCCGAAGGAGAGGGTCACCGACACCGTGCCGTCCGCATCCGCCGCCGGTTCGGAGGCCGAGACGAGGCCGCCCAGGGCTTTGAGCTTCTCGGCCACGGTCCGGCCGTCCGCGCCGAGGAGGGTCAGGTCCCAGGACTCGCCTCCCTTGAGCGTGGCGGCGATCTCTTCAGGCCTTCCTTGCGCGGCTATGCGGCCTTCGTTGAGGATGAGGACCCGCGAGCAGACCGCCTCGACTTCCTGGAGTATGTGCGTCGAGAGGATGACCGTCTTGCTCTCACCGAGTCGGCGGACGAGTTCGCGTATTTCCAGGATCTGGTTCGGATCGAGGCCCGAAGTCGGCTCGTCGAGGATCAGTACGGAAGGATCGTGGACGATGGCTTGGGCCAGGCCGACCCGCTGGCGGTACCCTTTGGACAGGGTTTCTATGCGGCGGGACCGCACGCCGGAGAGTCCGCACTCGCCCAAGACCCGGTCTATGCGACCCGCCCTCGTCGATTTATCCATGAGGCGGGCGTCGGCTACGAACGCGAGGTATTCGTCTACGGTGAGGTCCCCGTACAGGGGGGCATTCTCGGGAAGGTACCCGACCCGCTTCTTCACCTCCACGGGATCTTCCAGGACGGAGATGCCGTCCACCTTCGCCTCGCCCGCGGAAGGAAAATGGAAGCAGGTGAGGACCTTCAGGACGGTCGTCTTGCCGGCCCCGTTTGGGCCGAGCAAGCCGAGCACCTGGCCGCTTTCAGCGGTGAAGGACACGTCGTGGACGGCCTCGAAGCTCCCGTACCGTTTGGAGAGGGCCACCGCTTTGATCATCGGGACTCCTAGTCGACGTAGTTAATCGGGAACACTGCGCGGTCGCGCGATAGGACCGATTCCGGGAAGACGGCCTGGGCTTCCTTGAGGAGTTGCTTGAGGTTGTGCTCGGTGTAGCGTGGACTGTAGTGGATGAGGGCGAGCTTCTTGACCCCGCCCGCGGCCGCCGCGATGCGCGCGGCCTGCTCCGCCGTCATGTGCTTCTTTTCCTTCGCGCTCTCTTCGAGTTCACGCTCGAACATGCCTTCGCAGACGAAGAAGTCGGAATCCGCCACCTCGGCGGAGATTTCCGGAAAAGCGAGCGTATCGGTCACGTAGGAGAATTTCCGTCCGGACCGCGCCTCGCCGAGCACCTGCTCGGGACGGACTTCCGTCCCGTCGCGGGAAGTCACGGTCTCGCCCGCCTGGAGTTTGGCCCAAAGGGGCCCGCGCGGTACGTTGAGCGCGTCGGCCTTTTCGGGATGGAAGGCCCCCGGCCGAGCGTCTTCTTCGAAGGCGTAGCCCATGCAGGGCTTCGTATGGCGGAGCGGGAAGGCGCGGACGTGGAAACCGTCGCCCTCGTACACGACGCCCGGCTCCGCGATCTCCTTCACGATGATTTCGTAGTTGATGTACATGTCGAGGACCCGGCGGCTCGCCTCGATGTACTCGGCGATCCGTGGAGGACCGATGATGGTCAGCGGGTCGTCGCGGTCCACCTGCGAGGAAAGCATGAGTATGCCGGGGAGGCCCGTGACGTGGTCGGCATGCGTATGGCTGACGAAGATCGCGGATATTTTCTTCCATCGGAGATTGAGCTTGCGTAAGGATACTTGCGTACCCTCGCCGCCGTCGAAGAGGAAAAGTTCCCCTTCTCTCCTGAGGAGTACGGAGGTGAGATGACGATTCGGCAGGGGCATCATGCCGCCGCAGCCGAGGATGAAGGCTTCGAGGTTCATATCGAGTCAATATATCGATTTACGCAAAAAGGATCAACGCTCGTCGGGACCGTCGCCGGTACCCCGCCCTTTTCGGCGCGCCTTTCGCGCGCTGCGGAGCGCCTTTCGCACAGCTTCGGCCATGCGGAAGGCCGCGGTGGAAGGAAGGCGGTAGGCATAATCCCAGCTGCCGCTCCGGTGCACGATCCGTCCGCCGAAACCGCTCTTGAAGCGGTACAGCCCGACCATCGGGTGGCCGGGATCCGGATTAGGAGGTATGCCGAACAAGTCGTACCGGATACAACCGGCTTCGCGGGCGTCGCGCATCGAGCGCCACTGGAGCGCGTACGCGGGCATGAGGTTCCGGTCCGAGTCCGCGGAAGCGCCGTAGAGGTAGGTGGCCTCTTCGCCGCGGAAAAGGGTCATGACCGCGGCGATCGGCCTTCCGGCATGCTCGGCGACGTAGAGCCGGAGGTCCTGCTGTCCGCCCTTGTACTCCGCGGCGTGGGAGAAGAGCGCCGCATAGTAATCCTTCCCGTGGATGGCGATGCGATCCCGCTTCGCGGTCTCCTCGTAGAGCGCGTAGAAAGTATCCAGGCCGCCCGCGTCAAGGCGACGGACCGCGACGCCCTTCTTTTCCGCGAGGCGGACGTTGTAGCGCCACTTGCTCTTCATTCCCGCGAGCAGGGCTTCTTCGCTCTGCGCCAGGTCGATTATTACGGTATCGGGGGGTTGGACGTCGGCGCCGGCCCTGCGGAAACTGCCGAGGATAGCGGGAGCCTCCGCTTCCTCGCCGAAGGAAGCCCACGGCGGATCGAAACGCACGAAGGCGGTATCCTGGGGAAGCTGTTCCTTGAGGGCGATGGCCAACGATTCGAGCATATCGCTGCGCTCGGCGTCGAGCGAGGGAAAATCATCCGGCAGGGTCGGACCCCAGGGGACGTAGGCGAAGGACGCGCCCAGCCAGAGCCGCCGCCGGATGACGAGGAGCGGCAGCTTCCCGCCGTCTCCCCAGTCCACGATGAAGGCCCGGGCGTTCCATCCGAACCGCGCCTTGAAGCTCCCCCAAAAGCCGGATTGCAAGAAGGACGGCGCCGCGTCGCAACGCGACAGGTCGGTGGGAGAGATGCCGTGGAAGGAGGAGGGCATCAGCCGACCTCGCCGTCCACCACCTTCTCGGTGCGGAGCGCGGTCCCCCCGACGGACAAGGCGGCGTCTCCCACCATGACGGCTCCGCCGGTCGCTCGGATCGGCATGGAGAAGAACGTGTCGATATCGATCTCGCCGGGAGCCCCTCCCGCGTCCTGGCCCGCGACGAGGACGCGCGTGCCTGATGGCGCGGAGCCCGCGTCGAGGACCTCGACCGTTTCGTTCTCGCCGTTTTTCACGGACGCGGCGAGGAGCATGCCCTTGCTCTCCACCCCGCGGAGCTTGGCCGGTTTGAGGTTGTAGACCACGACGATGCGCTTGCCGAGCAGATCCTCTTCCTTGTAGTAAGGAACGAGGCCGGAAACGATGACGCGCTCTTCGCCCGCGATATCGAGGGTTTCCACGTAGAGCTTGTCGGCCTTCGGGTGGCGCTCGATCTTCACGATCTCGGCTACGCGGAGGTCCACGAGCTTCGCGAAGCGGACGTCGGAGGGCTCGAGCGGCGCGGCCGGCGCGGAAGCGAGGGCCTGCGGCGCAGACGATGTGGCCGGCGCGGCCGTTGCGGCCGCATCCTGCTTCGCGGGAACCGCTCCGACCGGAGCGGCGGCCTGGGCGGCCTCCGCGCGTTCGGCGCGCTCCTTCTGGCTGCCGGAATACCGTTCGCGGAGCTCGTCCACGAAATCGTCCTCCAGCTTGGCGAACAGCACTTCGCTCGCGGTCACGGCGGTCACACCTTCCGCCTTTCCGATGTCCGCCCAAGCGAGCCCGCCCGCTCCGATCTTCGTTCCGAAGAAGGACGCGAGGCGGTCGGCGCTCGCGGGGAGGTACGGATGCACGATTACCGCGAGGTCGCGGACCACGTGGCAGAGATCGCGTATGAGGGCGGCGGCCGCCGCGGGATTTTCCTTCCGCGCCTTCCACGGCTCCCCGTCCTGGAAGGCCTTGTTCGCGAAGGAGGACAGCTCGAAGGCGGCGCGGAACGCGTCGCGGAGTTCCGCGCGGTCCAATTTCGCCGCGATGTCGGCCTCGTACGCGCGTACCTTTTCCCAGAAGGCTTCGTCGCTCTTCCCCTCGGGGATCTTCCCTTCGTAGTAGCGGGAAACGAAGGACAAAGTGCGGTTCACGAGGTTACCGAGGTTGCCGATGAGCTCGCCGTTCACCTTCTCCTGGAAATCCTTCCACGTGAAGAGCGCGTCGGACTTCTCCGGCCGGTTATAAAAGACGTAGAAACGCCATACGTCCGCGGGGATTCCGGAAGCGACCGCGTCGGTGCCGAAGACGCCGATGCCCTTGGACTTGGAGAATTTGCCCGACTCGTAGTTGAGGTATTCGGTGCTCGACATATGGTGGAGGAGCGTCCACTTCTCGCCCGTCCCGAGCAGGCTCGAGGGGAAGATGACCGTATGGAAGGGGATATTATCCTTCCCGATGAACTGGAAGAGATCCACTCCGTCGGGATTCTTCCACCACGAATCGTTGAAAGCCTTCCAGTCCATTCCGCGCTCCGCAGCGTAGTTCGCCGCGATGGAGACGTAGCCTATGGGCGCGTCGAACCACACGTAAAAGACCTTGTCCTCGTAACCCGCCTTCGGCACCGGAATGCCCCATTTCAGGTCGCGGGTGATAGCCCGCTCGCGGAGGCCGTCCCTGATCCAAGCC
>JAEWSV010000105.1 GCA_023398155.1 Spirochaetota bacterium | reverse complement strand
CCCTATCCTCCTACCTACCGCCGCTCATAGACGAGATCATCGCCCTTTTCCCCGACGGGGAGCGGGTGCTGGTGGAGAAGCGGATCGGCGACGTCGTCTTAGACGTCCGGCGGGCGCAGCCGCTCGGCATCATCATCAACGAGTTGCTGACCAACGCCATGAAGTACGCCTTCGACGGTATCGAAGAAAAGCGTATCCTCGTGGCGGTCGCCGAGACCGAGGGGCGCGTGGAGGTCACCGTCCAGGACAACGGCGTCGGCTGCCCGCCGTCGGAGGACTTCTCCGCCCCGTCCGGGTTCGGTATGACGCTCGTGGGGAGCCTGGCCGACCAACTCGACGGGACCGTCCGTATCGAGCGCGAAGGCGGAACCAGGATAGTCCTTTCCTTTCCGCTCTGAACGCGGCCTTCCCATCTACCCCGCTCTCGTTCTGCCCCCCCCCACGCGCGGTCCGTGCGGGAATTCCGAACGCCTTGCGCGATCCGGGCGTATGGCCTAATCTTGGCGTGGATGGGTACCTATCGGTAATCTTATGAAAAATCCGTTCCGCTGGGAAACTGAATGGCGCGCGTATCGGGAAGAGCTCAAGGATTTCCGGGCCAAGCATAACTCCGTAAACTTCATGATCCTGTCTGTCTTGCTCTTCCTGACCTGCGGCGTCTTTTTATACCAAAACCTCTTTTTCCCGACTCCGGTAAAATACTCCTGGCTCCGCGGAGCCTATACCGCGCTTCACTCGTGCGGGCTGGCGATCGCTGTCTGCATCGCGCTCTTCTTCACCATCGCTCAAAGATTCAAGCAGTCGACCGCCTCCACGCTCGCCGATTACGGCGCGGTAGTTTTCTCCGTGGCCATCGTCTGTCTCGGTATCGTCTATACGGTTTTCGATTACATCACTTTTCAGAGCATCACGGCGGCTTTCGTGGCATCCATGGGCATCAGTACGATGTTGAGCGCGGTCGGTTGGATCTATGCCCTCGTGCAAGCCGGGGGCTTCGTACTCTTCCTAATCCTCTACCGGGTGTTCCTGACGGGTATCGCGAATCCGGGGACGTTGATTTCCATGGCGTTCGTCGCCGCGATCAGCTTCGTTTTCGGGCTCTATATGCAATACGCGCGGGTCAGGATGCAGGTCCTATCGCTCAAGCTCGAGGAGCGGAATCAAGAGCTCAAAGCCATCATGATCCGCGATCCGCTGACCGGCGCGTACAACCGGCTCTTCCTCGAGGAATTCCTCCAGAAGCAGGTGACTTCCTTCAACCGCTACGGGGATTTCACCTCGATCCTCATGCTCGATATCGATCGTTTTAAGAAAGTGAACGATACGCTCGGGCACCTGAGGGGCGACGCCGTCCTCAAGCGTCTCGTGGAGATCGTCACCCAGAACATCAGGGAATCGGACATCGTGGCGCGCATCGGCGGGGAGGAATTCCTCATCCTCTTGCCGCGGACTAACGGGGACAACGCCTTCGGTATCGCGGAAAAACTGCGCGGCATCGTCGCCGGTTCCGCCTTCGATGGGGTACCCTGGCGGATAACGATCAGCATCGGCGTCGGTAGCCTCGCGGGCGACGAAACCCTTGACGCGGCGCTCGGCCGCATCGACGAGGCTCTCTACGTCGCCAAACGCAAGGGGCGCGATCGGGTGGAGCGTTCTACGGCCGCCCTCACCGGCTTCCGTCGGAAGAGCTGAAAGAAAATAGCGGGAAGCCGAAGCGCGGCTTTTTCTTGAGGTAGAAATTAGCGTAGGTCGCGGAAACCGCGGTCACCTCCACCTCGACTTCGGCGTCTTCGTACCCCGCGCATCTTCCGGTGAGGACGTATCGGCCCGGCGGCAGCGAAACCCAGAATTGACCGAAGCCGTCCGCCGCGGCGATGACCCGATTCCCTAAAAGGACGAGCCTCGCCGGTACCGGGCGCCCCATCGTCTTAGCCTGGATCGTCGCGCCCGACAACCCGTCCCAAACCGCTCGCTCGGACCAGCCCTTCATCTCGGGATGTCCGGCGACGAAACGCTCGAAGAGCGCGCGGTCCTGGAATTCGCCGTACACCTTGCCCGCGCTTCCGGTCGGCTCGGTAGCTCCGGCCCTCGGTTCGGGAGCCGCGGAGCTAGCTCCGGGAGCCGCGGAGCCCGGCAGCGGGGAAAGCGACGCTAGGGTCTCGGAGGATGGGCCTGAGTAGACGAGCTCGATGCCTTCGCTCCGGCCGAGATTGCGGCCGTACCGTTTGGCGCCGCCGTCGCTCCAGTGCTCGTGGACTCCGAGGCTGTCTACGAGCGGGATTCCGTCCCGCTCGGGGTCGTAGACGAGTCCGACGGGGCGGTTGCGGATATCGGCCGCCTGATGCAGGTAGTCGTCCACGCCCGGATACTGCGGGAAGGGGCCGCCTTCGTCCCGCGGATCATAGGCGCCCTCGGTCGGATGCGTCTCGTCGAACTCCGCGCGGAGGAAATCGTAACCCACCGAATCCACGGCCACCGGGTCCTCGGAAAGGAAGAGCGAGGAGGGGTAATCGCCGTTGAACGGCTCCATGCGCCACTTCACGGCGGGATGTCCCCAGTTGGTCGAGCCCCAGAGACCGTCGACCAGGTAGAGGACGGTCTTGCCGCCGAGGTCGCGGTGCCCCATGAAATCCACGAGGCAGCGGTACCGTCCGTATCCGCCGTTCGTGACGTCGGCGCCGCCCATCGGGGCCGGTAAGCCGTAGTGCCAGTTGAAGGCTCCGTTGCCGTTGTACGGCGTTACGGAACCGAAGTGGAGCTTGGCCGTCAGCGAGATGCCCGCGCGGTGGTGCTTCTTGAGGACCGGCACGTTGATGAGGTAGGCGGCGTCGACGTAGGATCGGGGCAGGGGATCGCTCGTGCCCCCGTCGCTCGCGAATAGGACGTCCTCCGCGGTCGGTTCGGTCGTCTTCTCCCCCGCCGCCCGTTTCATATAACGGACGCGGGGAAAGTCTTTCAGCACGGTCCGATAGATCGAGCGGTCCAGGTCGATGTTCGGCTCTCCCAGGATGATGCGGTCCTGGCTTACGCCGGCCGCGTTGACGAGCTGGTCCAGCAGGGCGTGGAGGACCTGCGGCGAAGTATCGATGTTCTGCCGTCCGTTGCCGAGTCCGTTCTCGTTAATCTTGATGACGATGGTCTCGCCGGTCCGGTAACCCGTATCGCCTCTTCCCCGGCGTTTGTTGCAGGAGCGGAAGAGGGCGTCCCAGGCTTCCGCCGTGCCCTCGGCCCCGGTGAGCGACCTGATGCCCGTTTCCAACATGGCGTCCACGACCGCCTGCTTGGCGTTCCACTCGTCGTACCAGAGCCAGGGGCCGCGGTTGGCGTACTTCTCGTTGGTCGCCCGCGGATCATGCACCCAGACGACGCGGCCGGCCTTGATGCCGACGCCCTTTCCCATGGGTTCGTTCGGGCCGTCGGCCAGTGCGGGCTTTTCCTGCGCCGCGGGAAGCTCGAGCGGGCGGAGCGCCCGCTCGCCCGGGAGGTCGGCGGCTGCGGGCAGCGCCGAGCGGACCAAGCTCACCGCGCCGAAGGCCGCGCCGCAGGCGACGCATAGGTAGAAGAGCGCGTACCGCGAGCGGGAGCGGAAGTCGCCCGCTTTCTTGAAGAACGCCGCCGAAGAAAAGAACGAGAGCAGTCCGATGACGAACGAGGAGGCGAGGGGGGCCGCCGCCCGCATGCAGGGGTACCGGGCCCGGCTCGGTTTCGGTAGTACCCTGACGAGAAACCAGGTCAGGGAGGCCAAACCAGCCAACGGGAGGAGGAGTCGCCGTACGTTACGCTTCTGGCCGTTCGTTCGTCTCGTCATCGCAACCTCACGGAAGGCAACAGCGGAAGCCTTCGGGCGTAATATGGTTACATCGATACTAACCTAGGTCGCCGGAAACGGGGGCGGAGCTCGACTTCTTATCCCGCAAGGTGGTCTTGCGGTCCGTCGCGCTCAGGATGACCTTGCGCAGGCGGACGGAGGCGGGCGTCACTTCCACCATCTCGTCCTCGTGGAGGAGGAGGATGGCGCGCTCCAGGGTCATGGGCTGGATCGGGGTCAGGGTGAGGGCTTCGTCCTTAAGTACCGACCGCATGTTGGACAGCTTTTTTTCCTTGCACGGGTTCACGACCAGGTCGAATTCCAGGTTGTGCTCGCCGACGATCATGCCCTCGTAGACTTGGTCGCCGGGAACCACGAAGAGACGGCCGCGGGGCTCCAGGTGGAAGAGGCCGTAGGTCACCGCCTTCCCGCTCCGGTCCGAGACCATGAAGCCGTTATTATATTCGCTGAAGTCGCCCCGGTACTCCTCGTACCCGGAGAGATAGGAGTTCATGAGGCCCGTGCCCTTCGTGTCGGTGAGGAAGGCGTCCCGGTAGCCGATGAGGGCGCGGGAAGGGACGGAGAATTCCAAGTGGACGCGGCCGCCTTCGTGGGCCGTATAGGCCAGCATGCGGCCCTTGCGGGAGGAGAGCTTGTCGGTGACGATGCCCGCGAAGACCTCGGCGCAGTCCACGTAGACATGCTCGATGGGCTCCAGCTTCACGCCGTCCGCCTGTTTCAGGATGACTTCGGGGCGGCTGACGCAGATCTCGTACCCTTCCCGACGGAGCGTTTCGATGAGGATGACCATCTGGAACTCGCCCCGCCCGCGAACCGTGAAACCGCCGCCGACGTTCGCCTCCTCGACTTGAAGGGAGACGTTTTTGAGCGTCTCCTTGCGGAGGCGCTCCAGGAGCTTGAGCGACGTCACGTTCTTGCCCTCGGAGCCGGAGAGCGGCGAGGTGTTCACGAAGAAGCGCATGGAGACCGTGGGCTCGTCGATCAGGAGGCGCGGCAGGGCCTTGGGCTCCTCCCGCGTGCAGATGGTGTCGCCGATCTTCACGTCCTCTATGCCGGAGAGGACGATGATGTCGCCCGGCTCGGCGCTTTCGGCGTCCACGAGCTTCACACCCTCGTAGGTCTGGAGCTTGGACACGTTGAGGTTCTTCCGGCCTCCCTCGCCGATGCAGAGGAGGCTGTCCTTGGAACGGGCTCGGCCGTTCACCACTTTGCCGATGGCCTGGCGGCCGAAATAATCGGAATAGGATAGATCCGAGACGAGCATCTGGAAGGGCTCGGTCTCCACGTACGCGGGAGCCGGAAGATCGCTCAAGATCGTGTCGAAGAGAGGAGCCAAGTCGCCGCCGGAACCCTCCAGCGTCTTTCGGGCGATGCCGGCTTTCCCGATGGCGTACAGTACCGGGAACTCCAGCTGCGCGTCGTCGGCGCCCAGGTCTATGAAGAGGTCGTAGACCTCGCTCAACACCTCGGCCGGCCGGGCGTCGGGGCGATCTATCTTGTTGATGACGACGATGACGGCGTGATGGAGGGAGAGGGCCTTGCTCAGCACGAAGCGCGTCTGGGGTAGCGGGCCCTCGGAGGCGTCCACGAGGAGGATGACGCCGTCCACCATGGAGAGGGCGCGTTCCACCTCCCCGCCGAAGTCGGCGTGGCCGGGGGTGTCCAGGATGTTGATCTTGACGCCTTTCCAGATGACCGAGCAGTTCTTCGCGGCAATCGTGATGCCGCGTTCCCGCTCCAATTCCATGCTGTCCATGAGCCGCTCGGGGACGTCCTGGCCGACGCGGAATACGCCGGATTGGGCGAACATGGCGTCTACGAGGGTGGTCTTTCCGTGGTCGACATGAGCGATGATCGCGATATTACGAATGGAGGGGTTTGAAGCGTCGGTATGAATCAATGGGTTGACCTGATTTCTCTTTGATGGAGGGAGGATATTTGGAGCATACCGATATCGATGGGCTCTGCCTAGCGCCCGGGAAACGGCGGCCGTTGCGGCAACGATCGCCGTTTCCCGGAGATGACGGATCGTTCCCTCGCTCAGCCCTTCTTGACCGTGATGTTCACCATCCAGTCGATGCCGAACTTGTCGGTGATCATGCCGAACTTGTCCCCCCATGGGGCCATGTCCAAGGGCATCCGGATCGTGCCTCCCGCCGACAGTTTCTGGAAGTAACCGGTCAGCGCGGCCTCGTCGTCACCGCTCAGCGACATGCTGATGCGCGATCCTGCCTGAAACTCCATGCTCTTGGGGGTATCGGCGCCCATGAAGACGATGCCGTTTTCCGTCGTCAGCATGGCGTGCATGATCTTGTCGTCCTCGGACGGGTCGCTCGACGCGTGGAACTCCTTGAACGTGTTCATATCCAACTTGCCGCCGAAGACCGACCGATAGAATTCCATCGCCGCGCGCGCGTCGTCGCGGAACGAGATATACGGATTGAGAGCGATAGCCATACGGACCTCCTTGATGACTGACTCGAATATAAGCAGGCGCCGGCCGCTCGGGAGGGGGCGATCCCGACAAAAGCGCGCCTTGACCGCGACACGGCGCGTACCTATATTTCGCGCATGATGCACGTATCGGTTCTTGTCCCCCGGGGCTCCGCCGTAGTGAATTGCATCGAAGGCTGCGTCACCCTGTTCCGGGCGGTGAACGATTACCTCGCGGCCCGCGGCCGGCCGCCCCGCTTTGAAGTACATCTCGTCGGGCTCGAAAAGGCGGCCCAGACGTACGATACCTATTTCACCGTGACCCCCGACCTCGCCATCGATGAGGTCGATAAGACCGACCTCATCATCATTCCCGCGATCAACGGGGATAAATCGGCGGTCATAGAAGCCAACGACGCGTTCCTGCCGTGGATGTTGCGGCAGTACGCGCAGGGCACGGAGGTGGCGAGCCTCTGCGTCGGCGCCTTCCTGCTCGCTGCGACCGGTCTCTTGGACGGGCGGCGCTGCACGACGCACTGGTCGTCGGTCGCCGATTTCCGTCGGCGTTTCACGGCGGTGAAGCTCGTATCCGCGTCCATCATCACGGACGAGGCTCGCCTTTATTCCAGCGGCGGGGCCCTGTCCTTCTGGAACCTGCTCCTCTATCTCGTGGAGAAGCACGTCGATCGCGACGCCGCCGTCTTCGCCTCCAAATACTTCGAGATCGATATCAACCGGAACGATCAGGCGCGCTTCCTCATCTTCAGCGGCCAGAAGGACCACCAGGACGATCCGGTGAAGCGGGCGCAGGAGTTCATCGAAGGGAACTATCGGCAGAGGATCACGGTGGAACAGCTCAGCGCCAAGTTCGCCCTCGGTAGGCGGAGCCTGGAACGGAGATTCAAGCAAGCCACCGGCAACACCGTGTCCGAGTACATCCAGCGGGTCAAGGTCGAAGCGGCCAAGAAGGGGTTCGAGTCGAGCCGTAAGAACGTCAACGAGGTGATGTACGAGGTGGGCTATTCGGACACCAAGGCGTTCCGCACGGTATTCCGGCGCTTCACCGGCATGTCGCCCGCGGAATACCGGATTAAATACCGCGCCGGTCTTCGCTGATCGGCGGAAAGTACGGATCCGCCGCTAACGGAAAACTAACCCCCATCTTTCTTGACAGCTCAAATCCTCGGGTGTAGACTTATTTTGTTCTTGAGCAAAAGCCCGACAGTTGAGCATATGCT
>JAEWSV010000379.1 GCA_023398155.1 Spirochaetota bacterium | reverse complement strand
CGTCAAGCGCGAGGACGGCAGCTACCTAGTCGGCGGCTTCGTGAACATCGACGATTTCGCCGAACTCTTTTCCATAACCCGGCTCCTGCCCTTGCCCCGCGAGTACCACACCCTCGCTGGGTTCGTCCTTGAGATCGCGGGCGCGATACCGAGGACGGGCGAGGTGTTCGAATGGGAGGGATTCCGCTTCGAGATCGTGGACATGGACGGAAATCGCATCGACAAGGTCATCGTAAAGCCGCCGGTCGCCGAGAAGGCGGAAGCCGATCCGTCCATCTGAGGCCGGTGAGGACGCCGCCCCCGCGTCTCGGCGCCCCTTTCATAATCTCCGAGCCAACCGGGCGACCGCCGACCCCACGGCTACGCCGGTCGCGATGGAACCCGCGACGGAGAGCGTGGCGAACCCGATGGAAAGAGTGCCTTCCAGATCGCCGGAGAGCGAACGGGCCATCATATAGTACATGCCGCCTCCCGGAACGAGCGGGATGAGGGCGCAGACGAGGTACGTCGTCGTCGGCCTCGCGAGCAACCTGGACGCGAGTTCCGAATAGAGAGCGATGGAGAACGAGGCCGCGAAGAAGGCCAATCCCTCCGATTGCGAGAACCGGGAAACCGCGAGGTACACGAGCCAGCCGAGGCCGCCGCCGACGGCCGACACGGGTAGGTCGCGTCCCCGCACGTTCGATACGACGGCGAAAGCCCCGGTCGCCAAGGCCGCCCAAAGGACGCCGGACCACCCGTTCACGGATGCATCCCCCCGAGGAAGGCGACCGTCGCCAGGGCGAAGCCCGCGCCGAGCGAGATCGCGGCGGCGGCCATGAAGGCGTCGGCGAGCCGGGCGACTCCCGCGACCAGGTCCCCGGCGATGGTGTCGCGGATGGCGTTCACCGTGGCGAGGCCGGGAACCAAGAGCATGATGGACCCGATGACGGTTTTGTCGAGGTTGACGGCGAGGCCCGCGGAGACGGAGATCGAGGCCATGGCCGCGGCGACGGTACCGCCCGCGATGTTTACGATAAAATCGGGAAACCGGCGGCCGGAAACGGTCGCGGCGGTCGCCTTGACCCCGGCGCCGACCAAGAAGGCCGCCGCCGCGTCCCTGATAAAGCCGCCGAAAAGCAACGTAAAGAAGGCCGCGCAGGCTCCCGCCGCGACGAGGGTCGCGGCGAAGCGGTACGGCTTTTCGGCGACGAGGGCGTCGAGGGTCGCGCGGAAAGCCTCGGGGGAAGCGCGCGAACGCTCCGCCTTTGCCGCTTCCTCCGCGATGCGCGCGATGCGGCGAAGATCCACCGCCCGCGTGGACACGCGGCGCACCACGGCGCGGCTCGTAGCCGAATCGGCGCCCGCCCCCGAACGCGCCGACGAGGCCGAGGCGGATGCCATGAGCCCGGTCGGGGTCGCGAAGCATTCGGCGTCGGCGAATCCCCAGGTCCGGCAGAGGGCCACGACGGTAGCCTCCGCGCGGTAGGTTTCGCCGCCCGCTTCCAATACGCGTCTACCCGTCTCCGCGGCGAGGGCCAATGGATCTTCCTGCTTCATGAGAGCGTTCTACGCCGCCGCGCGCTCTCCGGTCAAGCCGGGCGGACTCGCTTGCAGCCTCCCTGCCGCGGTGTTATCATGTGCGGACCGGAGGAATCCCAATGAACGCTCTATCCAAGGTTTCATCTACCCTGCTGATGGGTCCCGGCCCTTCGAGCGTACCGCCCCAGGTCTATCGGGCGCTCGCCCTACCGACGATCGGGCACCTCGATCCCCGCTTCATCGTCATCATGGACGAGATTAAATCGATGCTCCGGACGGTCATGGGTACCGCCAACGAAGTCACCGCGCCGATGTCCGGCACTGGCTCCGCGGGGATGGAAGCCGCCTTCGTAAACCTCGTGGAACCGGGAGATCCGGTCCTCGTGCTCGTGAACGGCGTTTTCGGTAAGCGGATGGTCGATGTGGCCGGACGCCTCGGAGCCGACGTGGAAGCGCTGGAATTCGAGTGGGGAACGCCGGTGCTACCGGAGCGGGCTGCCGAGGCTATCCGAGCGAAGAAATGGTCCATCGTCGCGGTGGTCCACGCGGAGACTTCCACGGGCGTCCGCAATCCGGTGGCCGAGATCGGAAAGCTCGTCCGCGAGTCGGGCGCTCTCTACCTCGTGGACGCGGTGACGAGCCTCGGCGGGATTCCCGTGGACGTTGACGCGATCGGCGCCGACGTCTGCTATTCGGGCACGCAGAAGTGCCTCTCCTGCCCGCCCGGCCTCGCGCCCCTCACCATGAGCGACCGCGCGATAGCCAAACTCCGCGCGAGAAAGACCAAGGTACCCAACTGGTACCTCGACCTGTCCATGATCATCGACTATTGGCAGGGCTCGAAGCGGGCCTACCACCACACGGCGCCCATCAACATGCTCTACGCCCTCCACGCCGCGCTCTCTCTCGTTACGGACGAAGGGCTTCAGGCGGCCTACGCGCGCCACGCGGCCTGCCACGCCCGCCTCGCCGCGGGACTGGAAAAGCTCGGCCTCGGCCTCCTCGTGGAGAAGCCGTATCGCCTTCCCATGCTCAACGCCGTCACCGTGCCCGCGGGCGTGGACGAGGCCGCCGTGCGAAAGCGCCTCCTGGAGACTGACGACATAGAGATCGGCGCGGGCCTCGGCCCGCTCGCCGGGAAAATCTGGCGCATCGGACTCATGGGCCACACGGCGCGGGAGGAGAACGTGGACCGCGTACTCTCGGCCCTCGCTCGCGCCCTCGGCCGCTAACCGGCGGCCGGAGCCCTCGGCCGCTAACCGGCTGCCGGGGGCCTACGATCGCATAGAGCCGGATGCCGGCCGGAATTACTTCCCGGCCGGGTCGCCCCCGGCGCCCTTTGGCGGGTTCACGGTGAGGTACGTGTACCGCTTGAGCCCGGCCTCGTAC
>JAEWSV010000169.1 GCA_023398155.1 Spirochaetota bacterium | reverse complement strand
GCCACGAACGCAACGACCATTTTCCAGATCCATCCCGAATGCTACGACCAGGAGACTCAGGACGCGTTCATCAAACACCACAAGAACCCCTTCGGCTTCAACTCCCTGCACTTCACCACGAGCGTGGATGAGTCCAAGGCGCTCAATAATTTGAAAGGTCCCGCCATCATAATCTCCGCCGACGGCATGTGCGAGGCTGGACGCATCCAACACCACCTGGTCAACTCGATCGGGGATCCGAATACGACCATCCTCATCGTCGGCTTCATGGCGGAGCATACGCTCGGCCGCCGCATACGTGACCGGGAAAAAGAAGTGAAGATCCACAACGAATGGTTCAAGGTACGCGCCCAGGTGGAATCGATCGACGCGTTCAGCGCCCACGCGGACTATTCCGAGATGGGCGCCTGGCTCGATTCGATCGATACGTCGCGCCTCAAGCGCATCTTCCTGGTGCACGGAGAAGGCAAGTCCCAGACGACCTTCAAGGATTACCTCGGGAAGAAAGGATTCAAGAACGTGGATATCGTGCAGTACGGCGCGACCTACGAGGCGGAGTGACATGCGATACCTAACCGGATTCCACGCGATCGAAGAATTGATCAAGTCGGGCAAGGCGAAGGGCCCTCTCCTCGTGGCGAACGCGGGCCCGCGCGCCCGGACCATCATGGCCCTTGCGCTGGAACAAAAGATCAGGGTAGACCGGGTGGGCGAACACGAGCTCGAAAAGATATCCCCCGATCACCGCGGCATAGCGCTCGCGACGGACGAGACGGCGACTTCCGCCGAAACGACCGTGGAAGAATTCATCGCCGGTCTCGAGGAGGGCCGCGACGCGCTCGCGGTGATCCTGGACGGCATCACCGATCCGCACAACTACGGCGCCATCCTCAGGTCGTGCGACCAATTCGGCGTGGACATCGTCGTGGTGGCGAATCGCCGTTCCGCGAAGGACGCCGAGGTCGTCTCCAAGACGAGCGCGGGGGCCGTCGCCTGGGTTCCTGTCGCGACGGTCCCCAACCTGACGCGCGCCGCAAAGCTCCTCAAGGATGCCGGTTTCTGGATATACGGCGCGGATATGGCGGGAGATGCCGCGGACGAGCGGGACCTCACGGGCCGGACGGCAGTCGTGATGGGTAGCGAGGGTTCGGGCGTCTCCCGGTTGCTCCGGGAAACCTGCGACGCGATGATCGCCGTTCCGTCGAGCGGCCGCGTAGACTCGCTCAACGTCTCAGTCGCGACCGGAGTGCTCCTGTACGAATCGGTTCGGCAGCGTCGCTCGCAGAAGAGAAAAGCTAAGAAGTAGAGAAAATAAAAGGCCCGCGGCGAACGCCGCGGGCCTTACGTTTAATGAAGCGCTAGGTCCGGAATCTCAACCCAACCCGGCTTTGCGGCGGGTGTACACGTCGTAGTAGACGGCGAGAAGCACGACCACCGCCTTGACTACGTACTGGTAATGCTGGCCGAGATTCATGAGGGACATGCCGTTATTGATGGCGCTCATCACGAGGCCGCCGACGATGACGCCGACCACGGTGCCGATACCGCCGGATGCGGAAACGCCTCCGATATAACAAGCGGCGATCGCGTCCATTTCAAAGTTCTGACCAGCCTGGGGCAATGCGCTATTCATGTACCCGGTGGAGACAACGCCAGCCAGGCCCGTCAGCATTCCCATGAAACAGAAGACGATGAAGTTGATGAACTCGGAGTTGATTCCCGAAAGTTTGGCGGAACGGGCGTTGCCGCCCACCGCGTAGATATAGCGCCCCAGCACGGTGTTGTTCAGGATGAAATGGAAGACGAACACGGTGACGCCCACCACGAGGGCCACGATGGGAAGCCCGCGGTATGCGGCGAAGCGTTCGGCTATCGATAAAACCAATGCGCTGATAACGGCGAGCTTACCGATGAAAACCGGCGTGGAACTTACCTCAAAGTCGTTGGCGATCTTTTTACGTCGGGTCAAGATTTCCGCCACGATGAAGAGGAGGACGAGGATCGAGCCCACCACGAGGGAGGCCGGGAACAACCTGAGGCCGTTACCGGTCATAATGGGACTCAGCTTGAGCACTTCGTCGACCGTTCCCGTGGCGAGATACGAATATCCATCGTCATTGAGCGACACGGGGTTGATGTTGGTGACGATGTACGTAAGGCCACGGAAGAGCATCATTCCCGCGAGAGTGACTATGAAAGCCGGTATCTTGGCGTAGGCAACCCAAAGGCCCTGAAACGCGCCGACCCCGAGCCCGATCATAAGTCCCGTGAGTATGGTGAGAGGCATTCCAGCGCCGGTGTTGTACACCATGGCGGTTATTGCGCCGACGAACGCGCAGACCGAGCCGACCGACAGGTCGATCCCCAGTATGATGATGCACTGGACCATGCCGACCGCGAGTATCAGCACGTAGCTGTACTGGAAGAATATGTTGGTGATATTCCGGGCGCTGAAATTCCTCCCGTTCACCATCGGAGCGAATATCAGCATGATCAACGCGAGGATCAGGAACATCGAGTAATTCCTGATGTTGTTCCTGAAGATGGTCATAAACTTTGTAGTCCGAACAGTTTTTTCGCCCATGGCTCCCTATCCCTCTTGTTTTTATCGCGTCGCCACTAACCGACCAGCGCAAGGTGCATGATCTTTTCCTGCGTCGCCTCTTCGTGCGACAGCACGCCCTTGATTTTCCCTTCGTTCATTACATAGATGCGGTCGGCCATTCCGAGCGCCTCGGGGAGTTCGGAACTGACCATGATCACGCTTTTACCCTTAGCCACCATGTCGTTGAGGATCGAGTAGATCTCCGATTTGGCGCCCACGTCGATGCCGCGCGTCGGCTCGTCGACGATGAAGATATCAGGGTCCGCCATGAGGCTCCGGCTCACGACCACTTTCTGCTGGTTTCCTCCGGAAAGGTTTCGGGTTACCTGATTCACCGAAGGCGTTCGTATGTTGAGTTCCTTCCGGTATTTCTCCGCTACCTGAATTTCCTTCGAGCCGTCTACGATACCCGCGCGGGAGATCTTTTCCAAGCTCGAATTGGAGATGTTGGTTTTGACGTCCTGGAGGAGGATGAGGCCCAGGTTTTTCCGGTCTTCGGAGATATAGCCGAGGCCTGCCTTCATCGCGGCCTTGCTGGAGTGTAGGGAGACCTGTTTTCCGTTGATATAGACATCGCCCTCGCTCCGCGAGCCGTAGGATTTACCGAAGATGCTCATCATGAGCTCGGTACGCCCGGCGCCCATGGGGCCGCAGAAGGCGAGGATCTCTCCTCTACGGAGATAGAAGGATACGTCGTCCACTACCTTGATCTGGTGGTAATCCGGGTGGTACACGGTCCAATTCTTTACTTCCAGCACCGTCTCGCCCGGATTTGAATGCCGATCAGGGAAGCGGTGGGTCAAATCCCGACCGACCATGTCGCGGATAATCCGCTCTTCGGTCACCTTTTCGGCCTTCACGTTGTACGAAGCGACGGACCTGCCGTCCCGCAAAACGGTGACGGTATCCGCTACCTTGAGGACCTCGTTCAGCTTGTGGGAGATCATCACGCTGGTGATCCCCTGCTTCTTGAATTCAAGGATAAGATTGAGCAGCTTCTCGCTCTCATCGTCATTGAGCGACGAGGTGGGCTCGTCCAGGATGAGGAGCTCCACTTTCTTGGAGAGCGCCCTGGCGATCTCGACGAGCTGCTGTTTTCCGACGCCGAGCTTGCTCACGATGGTCTCGGGCGGCTCGTGGAGGCCGACGATGCCCAGGTATTTATTCGATTCCTTGATGTAGCGATCCCAGTTGATGATGCCCAAGGTGGTCTTCATATGTCCGAGAAAAATGTTTTCGTAAATGGATAAGTACGGGGATAGGGCCAATTCTTGATGGATGATAGCGAGGCCCTCTTTCTCGCTGTCCTTGACGCTGTGGTAGACGGTTTCGCGATCTTTATAGACCACCCGCCCCTTATAGGTCCCCTTGGGGTACACGCCGCTGATGACGCTCATGAGGGTGGACTTGCCCGCGCCGTTCTCGCCGCAAATCGAGTGGATCTCCCCTCGTTTGACTTTGAGATTCACATTGTCCAAAGCCCTGACGCCGGGGAAGTCTTTGGTCAAATTCTCGATTTCCAGAATGTACTCGCCCACGGAGGCTACCTCTCATCTCTTACGGGTTAGCAAGGTACCGATCGCACGCGCGCCACGGATAACCGGTTTTAGTTCCGGTCATCCGTGGCATCCGTGCCTATTTCAATGATCTACGATCTCAAGACAAGTCCATTCGAACGAGTCTTACTTCAGCTTGGCCGATTCCTCGGCGGTGTAGAAGCCCGCGTCCACAGGGACGTTGGAATTGGCCTTGGTGACCGCGATGGGGTCCAGCAGGTACGCGTTCACGTACTTCTTGCCGGTGTTGCCGATTTCCTTGAGATCGCCGGAAGCGAGGACCGCGCCGGGGATGTTCGGGGTCTGGCCCTTCACGATGGCTTCGGCGAGGATGATGGCCGCCTCGGCGAGCTTGTTGGTGTCCTTGAAGACCGTCATGTACTGCTCGCCGTTCCGGATGGAGACGAGGGAGTCGATCTCGGCGTCCTGGCCGGAAACCACGGGGAGCTTGGAGCGGTACTTGGCGTCGGCCTTGCACGCTTCGATGATACCGCGCGCGAGGGGATCGTTCGGCGCGAGGACCGCGTCGAGGGTCACGTCACGGGCGTCGTTGGCGAGGAGGTTCTCCATGCGGGTCTTCGCGATCGGAGCCTGCCAGCCTTCGGTGGCGATGCGGGTGAAGTTCGCGGTGTCCTTGGAGGTCTTGGGATAGGGTCCCACGACCTTGAGCACGCCCTTCTCAATGTAGGGGTTGAGCACGCTCATGGCGCCGTCGAAGAAGAAGAAGGCGTTGCCGTCGGTGGGGGAACCGGCGAACAGGGTGATGATCTTCGGAGCGGCCGTGGTGGCTGCCTTAAGATTGAGTCCCGCCTCGATGCCCTGGCCCTGGAGTACGCCGACCTTGAAGTTGTTGAAGGTGATGTAGTAGTCGTACTGATCGGTGTTGGGGATGATGCGGTCGTAGGCGATGACGGCGACCTTGTCGCGGCCGGCCTCGGCGATGACGGAAGCGACGCCGTCATTGATGCAGCCGACGACGAGGACCTTCGCGCCCTGGGTCAGGAAGCTCTGGATCTGCTGGTTCTGGGTGGGCTGATCGCCGTTCGCGAACTGGAGCTCCGCCTTGTAACCCTTAGCCTCGGCTTCGGTCTTGAGCTTGTTGCCGTCCTTCACCCAGCGCTGAACGTGGGTCTCGGGCATGGCGATACCGATGAGGGCCTGGCCCTTGGCGGCTCCGCCTTCCTGGCCACCGGCAGCGAACGCGAAGGAGCCGACCATCGCGACTACGAGCGCAGCGAGAATAATTTTCCTCATAACAAAACACCTCCTACGGTGATACTGAGATGCCCCATTATCTCCCAGGAATCGCGAATACGGAAACCGTAAGTTCTTTACAATATCGGGGAATATTACGGCCAAGCATGGATTCTCCGCTGCCATCGCAGAATAATACTGACATCAAATATTTACTAATATCGCTACGGGCCGATGACGTTGCGGTACACGTCCTCGGAAGAGTGGAAACCGTCTTTAACGACCGTTTCGTTCATATTACCCTTATACACCGCTATGGGCTCTTCGACGTACGAAGGAATCAATTGTCCGCTCTTGTTATCCATGAGCGTATCCTGGGGAAGCGTCTTCCCGCTGGACAGGGCCATGGCCAAGCGAGCGGCGCGGGTAGCCAACTTCTGTATCGGCTTATAGACCGTCATGAGCTGCGTCCCCTCCACCACGCGTTGGCAGTTGATGAGATCGGCGTCCTGGCCGACAACGGCGACCTTACCAGCGAGCCGGCGCTCCGAGAGCAATTGGATCGCCGCCGCCGCGATCTGATCGTTGCCGCAAGAAATCGCGTCGATTTCGGTCGTCTCGTTAAGCACCTTCCCGATCTTCTCGAGGGCCTCGTCGAAGCTCCACTCATCCAGCCAGATATCCTTGACGATCTTGATGTTGCCGGTTTTGACGAGCGGGCCGATGATTTCCAGCAGGCCGGTGTGGACCTCATAGCTGTTGTTGTCCCGAACCGAGCCGTTGACGATGAGGTACCGGCCGCGCGGAACGGCGCCCGAGAGAGCCCTGCCGAACATACGGCCGACCTCCTTGTTGTCGAAGGAAATGAAGGCGTCTATCGGCACGCCCATCACCATTCGGTCGTACGCGACGACGGGGATGCCGGAATCCCTGACCTGCTTTACCACCCCGGCGAGCATCTCCATGTCGTGGGTGATGACCACGAGCACGTCGATCTTCCTCCCGAGCAGGTAATTGATCTGGGCGATCTGCTCTTTGGTGCCGCCCGCGGAGAGTTGGGCGATAATCTCGGCCCCGAGCTCTTTGGCCGCTCCCGCGAAGATTTTCAGGTCCTTGTTCCAGCGCTCGATGATGAAGGTATCCGTCGCGATGGAGAAACCGATGACGACGTTCTGGGTCTCGGCTTCCTTCGCGATCCCGGGCCCCCGGGCGGCGCCCGCGCTTCGGGGCGCTTCCTTGGCGGAGCATGAGGAGAATAAGATGCCCGCCAGGACGACCACTGCCGTTAACGTTCGCTTCATGGGTTTTCCCTCCTCTCGCTATCGTTCCGCAATCCCCGCTTCTCGGCAGCGTACAGGGAGGGCGGTAGTCCGGTCGCTTTCCTGAAAATTTTGCTGAAATAGTTCGGATCCTGAATCCCGACCGCGAACGCGACTTCCTTTATGCTCAGGGACGCTTCCCTGATCAGGCGCTCCGCATGGTCGATGCGCAGCTCGGTCAGGTAGTCAACGAAACTCGTTTTAAGGTGCTCGGAGAAAAGGCGGCTCAAGTAGGCGGGAGAGACTTTGGCCGCATCCGCCGCGGAGGATAGCTGGAGCGGTTCCGTATACCGTTCGTTTATGTATTCGATGGCGCGCACGAGCGGTCCGGGGAAATTCCCGGTGCGGCGCAACGCGAATAAGGTATGGACTTTTTCGAAAGCCTGGAAGCTCCATTCCTCCCAAGCGGCCTCATCCGCGAGGGGCATTATCTCTTCAGCCGGTATGAACGGAGGCACCGCGTCCGTCCTTCCGCCGTAGCATCCCGTGGCGTCGTCGATGAGCAGGGTGAATAGCGAAACCATCTTGGCCTTCGCCAGGGTGAAGTCCGACGCGGAAAACGTCTCCTGCCAGAGGGACACGAACAGGGCCCGCGTCTCTTCCAGGGTGGAAAGTCCCAGCCTCCTTCGAATTTGGATGATGCGGAAGCGCTCGCGGTTTTGGATATCCGTGCTCGCCTTTTTTTCCTGCAGCCCCGCCAGGGCTTCGTCGCAGGAAAGGCGCAATTCCGTACCGTGGTGGACCCGACCGATCGAGTATGCCCGGAGGGTCTTCTCGGGAATAACCGCATCGACGATCGTCCCGAGATAGGAGAGGAGGGCCTCCCGATCCACGTCCTCGGGTATGAAATACAGACCTCGGTTGGCGTGGAGCGCGAAGAGGCAGCGGTATTTATAGGAAAGCTTTTCCGCGATTTCCGCCCCCCAACGCGGGTGCTCGTCCTCGGATTCGACGAGGCAGACGATACCCTTATCGGAATGGAAACCAAACAGGGCGCGGTACCGTTCCCAGTCCTGGCTCGGGATGGGACGCCATATGGTTTCTTTCAGGAACTGCCGTTCGGCCAGAACTTCCGCTCCCGACGGAACCGCGGGTTTACGTTTCTCCAAATGTTCCACCACCGCGTCCAAGGTGGAGAGGAACGTCTTCTTGGAGACCGGCTTCACGAGATAGGAGAAGATACCGAGCGGGATGGCCCGCTGCGCGATGTCGAACCGTTCGTAGGCGGTGGACAAGATGAATACGGTGCCGGGGAATTTCTCGTGGACGCTCTCGATAACCTCGATGCCGTCCATGCCCGGTATATTGATGTCCATGAATACGACGTCGGGCTGCAGTTCATGTATGAGCTGCATGGCTTCGTAACCGGACCGGGCCTTGCCGGCCAAGGAGAATTCTCCCTTATAACCGTCGAGGAGGAAGGCGTAGCTGTCGAGGACGGGTTCTTCGTCGTCGACGATCAGCACTCGATGCATGGCTCTCGCTCCGTATCCACGCGGATGATGATGCTCGTTCCCTGGTCCAGTACCGTATCGATCTTGATTACCTCGGAATCGTCGGGATAGAAGAAAAACAACCGATGGATCACGTTCTCGAGCCCCATCACGCTGGAGGCCGTCTCGTCCGACGGTTGCGGATTGAGGAGCTTCACCACCCGTTCCGCCGGAATGCCGCAGCCGTTGTCGGTAACCGAAAGCGTCAGGTGCCGCCCCTGCTTTTCCGCCCGCACGATGATGGAGCATTGGTCGCGCTTATTCTTGAACGCGTGGATCACGCTGTTTTCCACGAGCGGCTGGAGGATGGATCCGGGAACGCGGCACGTATCCAGGAGCTCCTCTGCATAGTCGAGGGTCAGATCGAGGTTCTTCGGGAATCGGACCTTTAGGATATAGAAGTAATAGTTGAGGCCCTCGATCTCGTGCCGGAGCGGGACTATGGTGTCCTTGTTGCTGATGTTGTGCCGCAGGAGCCGGGACAAGTACTCCATGTACTCCCCGGTCCTGTCCGCGCCTTCCACGATGGCGAGCTGCATGCCGGTGTTGAGAGTATTGAAGAGGAAGTGCGGATTCATCTGCGCTTGGAGGGTGTAGATCTCCATCCGGCGCACGAGGGCTTCCATCTTGAAATTCCGAACCCGCTCGCGCATGTACTCCTGCTTGATGTTCTCCTGGTGGCGCATCTCCTCGATATAACGACGTATTTCCGTCTTCATCCGGTTGAAGGCTTCAACGACATGGTCGATCTCGTAGATCGAGCTCATCTTGATGTCTTCGATGCCGAAATTACCGCCGGACAACTCCGTCGCCATCGCCGAAAGGAGCGTCATCGGCTCGGTCATTTTCTCCACGCTGCGGAGGAGGATCATGATCGCGAGAAGCGAGACGAAGATGATGAAGAGCAGGTTCCAGAGCTGGAGGTTCCGAGAGGAAGCGATGTAGAGCGCGTAGGTGTCCAGCTGATCGCGGAAACGTTCCGTGCTGATCGCCTCTATTTCCGAGTTGATGTATTCGAGCAGATCCGTCATCTCATCGTAGAGGCGGGCGTAGCCGGAGATATTCCGCCCGCGCTTCTGCTCCACGGCGATATCCGCGAGATCGAGATACGATAGTATGAGCGAATACACCTCTTTCTCGCGCAATTCGGTCGGGGTTCCGGGAATCGCCGACCATTCGGGAATGGTGTTGCGCAGTTTTTGAGAAACGACGAGATGGTCCGCGAGCGCGTTCGACGATCGCGTGGAAAGATATTCCAAGAAAGGCTTCTGGTATTCGCGCAGTCCCTCCTGCAGCGACTTGATGAAGCGTTCCCGCTGGAAGCTGTTATCCGTAATCTCCTGGATCTTGATCGTGGAAAAAAGGATGTAGGCCGTGGAAAGGACGAGGATGATGAATACGCCGAACACGCCGAAGACCATCTGGACGCGGAACGAATTGACGATGTTCTTTTTCATAGGCCGTTGATGTCGATGATCTCTACGCCCGTATCCACGGCGGTTGAGGTATAGCCGGTCGCGATGAGTCCCGCGAGCGAGCGGACCGCTTCGAACCCGATTTTTTCGGGATTCAAGACGATGGTCCCCGCGATGATTCCTTTCCGGATGAACTCCAGGATGCTCGGATCGTTACCGAAGCCGATGATCTGTACTCGTCCCACTAGGTTCAGGTCGATGAGGACTTGGGCAGCGGCGATGGTGTCGTTGGAATCGGTGAAGATGAGGGCGTTGATCTGGGGCGTCGTGCGGAAAAGACGATAGATCATCTCCTCGGCGTCCAAGGGGTTGAGGTTGGTCTTGAGCACCGTGATGGGCGAAAGGCCCTGGTTCGCGAAGGCGGCGGTGATGCCGAGCTCCACCAAGTCGCGTTCGACGAAGATCCCGGGCGACTTGTCGCTGTACACGATCGCGAGGCGCGGACGGTCCGAAGCCACGCGCCGGGCGATGCTTCCCATCTTCTTTCCGACGTCGAAGTTATTCGCGCCGATGAACGGCCAGGGTTGGCCCGTCGCCACGTAGTGGTTGATCGTGATGAGCGGAATCTTCTTGGCCGTCAACTTCTCCAGTTGCCTGCGCGCGGTCTTGTCGTCCAGGTACGGACAAACGATGACGCCGTCGACTCCCGTGTACGAGGCCATCTCCAACTCGTTACGCGCCGGATCGATGGAGTGTATGGAGAGGACGGCTCCGATTTCGGAGGCGGCCTTCTCCGCGCCGGCGATGATGGCCGTGAAAAATGAGGTGCGATTATCGGGTAGGTACAAAGCGAAGTGGTAGTCGGGATTCTCCGCGACCTTCTCGTCGCTATGTACGATGAGGTCATAGACGAGGGATGCGGATTGGAAAAAGGCGCCCGCGGCCAATATTCCGAAAACGAAAATACCTATCCTGATCAATAGTTTCACGGGCAGAGTATACCCTTGGTTCTCTCAGCGTACAACGGCGGATGAGTCGGTATGCGACTCGAGACCTTCGTAAAGAACATCCACCGATAAATCGGTTGCTGATCCGTTCCTCTCATGATACGGTGCTGTACCGGTACAGTATGCCGACCGATCGGGTAATCATAGAAACGACAGCCTCAACGTACGCGCGGCCGCTCGGGACGCCTCCATGACGCTCCACGGCGCGGGCTGCTGCCTCATCGATTACCTCTACGCCTCGGTGGATTTCTCGAGTCCGGCCTTCGCGGCCGCGCGGTCCCGAAAAGAAGGGGACGGCGGCCTTGCGCCGGGGCGGCTCGTTTTCGCCGAAGACTTCGAACGCTTCATCGGGAAGCCCTACGACGAGGCTCTGGCGGACCTCACCGGCGGGGCGACGAGCGACGCCCACAATCTGGGAGGACCCTCGGTCGTGTCCCTAGCCCACGCCGCCCAGCTGCTGAAAGGAGGGGCCGCGGGAACCGACCACCGCGTCCGCTTCTTCGGCGTCCGCGGGGGAGACGAAACGGGTCTACTCGTAGACCGAGCACTCGGCCGGCTGCCCTTCGACGAGGCCCGCGTCGCGATCGTCGACGCGGCGACTCCGCGCACGGACGTCCTCTCCGATCCCCGCTATGACGACGGCAACGGGGAACGGACGTTCATCAACCTGATCGGGGCGGCGCTCTCCTTAAGGCCGGAGGATCTGGATGACGGCTTCTTCGACGCGGACCTCATCGCCCTCGGCGGGACGGGACTCGTCCCGCCCCTCCACGACGGGCTCACCGCCGTACTCCGTACGGCGCGGAGGCGCGGAGCGGCCACAGCGGTGAACCTGGTCTACGATTTCCGGTCGGAACTTTCCGCCCCCGGCGAGAAATGGAAACTCGGGGCGAAAGACGACGCCTACCCGTATATCGATCTCCTCGTGGCCGATCGGGAGGAGGCCCTCAAGACCTCGGGACGGGCGGACGCGGCGGCGGCCATCGATTGGTTCCTGGCGGCGGGCGTAGCCTCCGCGGTGGTGACCGACGGATCCCGGGACGTCCTTCTCGCCTCTCGGGGCGGCCTCTTCGCGCCGCAAGACCTCCGCGCGATGCCGGTGTCGGCGGCGGTGAACGGGGAACTCCGCGCGCATCCCGAGCGGCGGGGGGACACCACCGGCTGCGGCGACAACTTCGTCGGAGGGCTCCTCGCGTCGGCGATGGAGCAACGGGCGGCATCGCCGCATTCCTTGGACCTGGTGGAGGCGTGCGCGTTGGCCATCGTTTCGGGGGGCTTCGCCTGTTTCACGGTCGGCGGCACCTACTACGAGGCGAAACCGGGCGAGAAGCGGGAACGGTTGCTTCCGTACCTCGCGGCCTACCGGGATCAACTGGCGAAGGAAGGCCGCGCATGAAGTTGGTTCAGTTCGGAGCCGGCAAGATCGGCCGGTCCTTGGTCGGGCAATTGTTCATCGGCGCCGGATGGGAAGTCGTCTTCGTCGATATCCTTCCGGACTTGGTCGCGCGCCTCGCCTCGGCGAGGGAATACGCGGTAGTGGTCAAGCGGGAGGGACGG
>JAEWSV010000038.1 GCA_023398155.1 Spirochaetota bacterium | reverse complement strand
GGCGTGGACCTCGTGGTCGAGTCCACCGGGCGCTTCACCGAGAAGGCCAAGGCGGAGGTCCACATCACGAAAGGGGGCGCCAAGCGCGTCCTCATCTCGGCGCCCGCCAAAGGCGACGACCTCACGGTGGTGATGGGCGTCAACGAAGGGCTCTACGAGAGCGCGAAGCACTACGTCGTTTCCAACGGATCCTGCACCACGAACGCCCTGGCCCCCATCGCCCGGGTACTCCACGACGCCTTCCGCATCGAGCACGGCCAGATGATGACGACCCACGCCTACACGAACAGCCAGGCCCTCCACGACCAGCCGGAAAAAGATCTCCGCGGCGCGCGCGCGGCGGCCGTCTCCATAATTCCCTACTCTACGGGCGCGGCCAAGGCCATCGGCAGGGTCATCCCCGAATTGGACGGAAAGCTCGCGGGCTTCTCGCTCCGCGTGCCCGTGCCCGTGGTCTCCATCGTGGACCTCACCGTCAGGGTGGGCCGCGACGTCACCGCGGCCGAGGTGAACGCGGCCTTCCGTGCCGCCTCCGAGGCCGGCCCCCTCCGTGGCATTCTGGGTTACAGCGAGGAGCCCCTCGTCTCCGCCGACTACGTGGGCGACGACCGATCCTCCATCGTCGACGCCCTCTCCACCCTCGTAACGGGTGGCCGCATGGTGAAGGTCCTCTCGTGGTACGATAACGAGTGGGCTTTCTCCCGTCGCGTCGTGGAACTCGCCCTCCATATGGAGAAGGTCGGGCTGTAAGGCGGGACGCGGCCCGCGGGGAACAGGAAGCCCGCGGGCCGAGACGGCCGCAGGGCGACGGGTCCGCGGATCGGCGGATCAGTCGCTCGGCTAATTGAATGAAGCCATGATCCTCGGATAGAAATCGGCGATGGTACCGTACGCATCGCGATTCGCTTCGTACTCGCGGAGCCGGTCGATCAAAGGAGGCACGTAGATGAAACCGCGCTCCCGCTCGTCCTCCAGTAGCCGCCGCGCGTGATCCTGTTTGCCCGCGGCGGTGAAAAGGCGGACGACTATCGCGCGGATGACGTTCTCGTCGATGACGGTTTTCGCCTCGGGATATGCCTGGTCCCTCATCTTTTCGTCCACCGCGATACGCGAGAGGGAGCCGCCATCGGTGAAGAAACTTTCGGTAATGTCGTTGATGAAGGAATGCAAGAACTCGTGCCAGACTATGCCGAGTACGTGGTTTCCGTTTCCGAAGGAAGCCCCTGCGTCATCCACCGGGGTGACGACCGCGCAGGCTTCGCGCGCGCCCCTATCCCCGAAGCGGGCTCCATAGTTACCTATGAGTAGGGGAGCGAGGATCAATCGATAGTTCGAATTCGATAGGCCGAGGTAGGCTTCCAGGGACCCGACGGGATCGGCGTCGGCGAGCCAGAGCGCGACCTCTCGCTCCGGAGGCGAGTAGTCGTCCGCGTTGGCCAGGAAATACTCCCTGAAGCGGCTCTCCTCTCGAAATTCCGGGATCGCAGCCCTCAAGTCGCGCAATAGTGCAGCATCGCCGCACCGGTCCAAGAGCTCTCCATCGATAAGGTCCGTCCCACCGCGGTCCAGCGAAAGGAAAAGCTTGACCGGGGCATCGCACATGAAGTGCGGATTCCGCGTGATCCGGTCGAACAAATGGACAGCCTCCGCTCCGGAGAAAGCGCCGAAATGACGGACGATCCTTTTATAGAGAGGATTCGTAGGCGGTAAAGGCCCGGCCTTGAAAAAGGCTCGGAGCCTCCCGTCGTAAGTCGAAAGGTGGGCCAAGACGCTCAACAGTTCGATGCGCTCGTCCACCCGTATCGAAATGGATTCCATCGCTTTCCTTATGAAGGAAAGGCTATGCCGCGGCGAACCGCGGCGCAAGGCATTTTAGGATGAAGTCGGCCTGGATGCGGCTACCTCCCGTGCAAGGAGCCCAGCAGCTCGGGCCAATTGACGCTCAGCGACAGATGGACCGTGAGCATGAGGACGGCGACGGCGGCGCCGACGATCAGTGCGGTGCGTATTTTCTTCATGACAACCTCCTAAACGTAGTGAAGGGTTTCGCGTATGGAGATGCGGGAGGCGCGGAAGCCCGCCCCCAGGCTCGCGAGGATGCCCGCGGGAAGGCTCAAGGCCAGCCAGAGGGCGACCTTGGAGAAGTCCACGACAAGGGGTAGCGGCATCCTGGCCGACAGGTTCCCCAGGTAGGCGCCGAGGCCGACGGCTACGGGGAGGGAAAGCAGGACCGCCGTGAAGGTCCCGAGCAAGGTCATAGTCGCCGCTTCGCCGATGACCGCGAGGAGCAGGCTGCGCGGAGTTCCCCCTATGGTCCTGATGATGCCGAATTCCCGGCGCCGCTCCGTGACCGCGAGCGCCAGGATGGAGGCGATGCCGAGCCACCCGACGATGCCGGTCACCAATCCCAGCGCGAGGATGATGCCGATGAGGAGCCCGAAGTGCTCGCCCCCCGCGACGATGAACTCGCGGTTGTCGATGAGGACTTCCACCGGAAGGCGCAGCTCCGCGAGGCCCGCTTCCAGCTTTTTCTTGGCGGCCGCCGCCTCCGCGGACGGTGATAGCGCGACGAGCAATTCCCTGCGGAACTCGCTCCTATCCTCCAGGTCGCTCAGGTCCTCAAGGGCCGACCGCTCAAGATAGGCCGCAGCCTGGC
>JAEWSV010000559.1 GCA_023398155.1 Spirochaetota bacterium | reverse complement strand
GCTCAAGATCGCGCGGCTCGAGGGCGAATCCACGCTGGAGGACAAGGAGAACGCTGTCACGGCCAAGGGGCGGTTCATCGAGTACAACGACGAGGCCGGAACGACCGTCATCCAAGTCGGCGTCCGGATCTTCAAGGACGAACTCGTGTGCCGCGCCGAGTACGCGCTCTACCGGCGCAAGGAAAAGATACTGGAATTGGTGGGTCTGCCGGTGGTGTTCAAGGACGGAGACGAATTCCGTTCGGATCGGATGCGGGTGGACCTCGAAACCGACGATATAGCGATGGAGGGGGCGGTCCAAGGCTCCCTCAAGCAAAAGAAGAAGGGAGAGGAGTCCGCCGCGTCCGGCGGCTCCGCCGTTGAAGCCCAAACGGCGAGCGATCCGGCGGAGGGCGGCGATGGCGCTCGATGACGCCCATATCCTGTCTGTGGAGGGGTTGCGCAAACGGTTCGGACGAAAGGAAGTGGTCCGGGGCGTTTCCTTTTCCATGCGCAGCGGGGAAGTCGCCGGTCTCCTCGGACCGAACGGCGCAGGTAAGACCACCATCTTTTATATGGTCGTCGGCTTCCATCGGCCGACGGCCGGAGCGGTACGCCTCGATTCGACCGAAATCACTCGGCAACCGATGTTCATGCGGGCGCGGGAAGGCATCGCCTACTTGCCGCAGGAAGCGTCCATATTCCGTAAGCTCACCGTGGAGCAGAACGTATGGGCCATCATGGAAACGCGGCGCGATATCGACAAGGCGGAGAAGAAACGGCGGACCGCGGCGCTCTTGGAGGAATTCGGGATCGCGCGCCTGGGTAAGCAGCCGGGGTACACCTTGTCGGGCGGAGAACGGCGGCGCACCGAAATAGCCCGCGCCCTCGCCACGGAACCGAAGTTCCTTCTCCTGGACGAGCCCTTCGCCGGCATCGACCCCATCGCGGTTTTCGAGATAAAGAACATCGTCCGCCGCCTGGCCGACCGCGGCATCGGGGTCCTCATCACGGACCATAACGTACGCGACACGCTGGATATAACCACCCATGCCTTCATCATCAACGAGGGCGTCATCGTCGCCCAAGGCGGCCGGGAGGCGATCCTGGCGGATGAGATGGCGCGCCGCGTCTATCTCGGCACGGAATTCCGTATGTAGCTCCCGCTTCGTTAATTCGTTCATTTTTAACGATTTGCTTGACAATTGTCCCCGCTTTGTTATAATTGACCTGTATAGATATTCACTGGTAAGGGGGTCCTTATGGGACTTTGGATCGTGATCCTCCCTCTTGCCGGGTTGACCCTGGGCTGGACGATTCGATGGCTGTATGCCAGATTCCAACTTTCGGCATCGGAGCAGCGCGCGGAGCGCATTAGACAAGATGCCATAAAAGAAGCTGAGGCCAAGAAGAAGGAGATCCTTCTCGAAGCGAAAGATCAACTCATTCGGGAACGGAACCAGCAAGAAAGGGAAACCCGGGAACGCAGGGGAGAACTGCAACGCTACGAACGGCGGGTGCTGCAGAAGGAAGAGGCGGTAGACAAGAAGACCGCCCAGCTGGAGAAAGAGGAAGAAGCCCTCGCGGAGCGAAACCGCACGATCGCCGAACGCGAAGATGCGTTGGGGCACGAGGAAGAGCGGTATCGGTCCGAGCTTGAACGAATCTCGGGATTGAGCGCGGAAGAGGCGAAAGGCATCATCATCCAGAGCCTGGAGAATGAGGCCAAGCACGACGCCCAGGCGCTCATCAACAAGATCGAACAGGAAGCCAATCTAGCGGCCGAGAAGAAGGCGCGGGATATCCTCGTCACCACGGTGCAGCGGCTCGCGACGGAAGTCACGAGCGAGGTTACCGTCACGACGGTAACCCTGCCGAACGACGAGATGAAGGGCCGCATCATCGGCCGCGAGGGGCGGAATATCCGCACCTTGGAGACGCTGACCGGGGTGGACGTCATCATCGACGACACGCCGGAAGCGGTCGTGATCTCCTGTTTCGATCCGGTGCGCAGGGAAATCGCAAAGGTGTCTCTGGAGCGGCTCATCTCCGACGGACGGATACACCCCGCCCGGATAGAGGAGATCGTCCAGAAGGTGACCAAGGAGATCTCGCAGAAGATCTTCGAGGAGGGCGAGAAGGTCCTCTTCGACCTGGGTCTCCACAACATGAGCCAGGATGCGATCCGGGCTTTGGGTCGCCTGTACTTCCGGACGAGCTACGGTCAGAACGTGCTCTACCACTCCAAGGAAGTCGCGGTGATCGCGGGCATGCTCGCGGCGGAGATCGGCGCCAATCGGGAGATCGCCAAGCGCGGCGCCCTCCTCCACGATATCGGCAAAGGCGTGGAGTCGGATTCCGACCTCAACCACGCCGAGATCGGTATGGAGCTGGCCCGCAAGATGGGTGAGGATGCGCGGGTCATCAATGCCATCGGGAGCCACCACAACGACGTGGAGCCCTCGTGCATCGAGTCGGTGCTGGTGCAGATCGCCGACGCGATTTCGGCGGCCCGTCCCGGCGCGCGTCGCGAGACGCTCGACAACTACATCAAGCGCCTGGAAAACCTGGAGAACATCGCCGAGAGCTTCTCTGGCGTGGACAAGGCGTACGCCATCCAGGCCGGCCGCGAGCTCCGCATACTCGTGAACAACGAGTCGGTGAGCGACGACCAGTCCAAGGACCTCGCGAAGCAGATCGCCAAGAAGATAGAAACCGATATGCGCTATCCCGGCCGCATCAAGGTGACGATCATCCGGGAGACCCGCATCGTGGAGTATGCGCGTTAGTAAACGCGGCGCGTTAGTAAACGCGGCGCGTTAGTAAACGCGGCGCCTTAGTGAGCGGTGCGCCGATGAACGCGGCGCGCTAGCGTGAAAGCGATTAGGTAGCTACAATCGAACGGCGCGGCCATCCAGGCCGCGCCGGTTGGTTTTAGCGATGCGGCTGCGCAGA
>JAEWSV010000528.1 GCA_023398155.1 Spirochaetota bacterium | reverse complement strand
CCGCCACTACGGTCCCGATCGCGCCGCGGATGCTGCCCATCCCCACGCGCGTCCGGTCGGCGCCCGCCGACAGTTCGGCGCTGGCCTTCTCCAAAGCCTTGGCGTGCAAGGCCATGGAGGCCACCATGCCCCTGATGCCGAGCGGTTCGGAATTGAACGTCGCGACCGCGAGCCCGGCGTCGATCTTCTCGTTGAGGTACGGTACGAGCTCGGAGAGGCGGAGCGGCAGGCAGAGCCCTTGGGGACCGGTCTCCAGGACCGCGTCGATGGCCGCCTTGATCGCGGCGACGTCGGTGTTTCCCGGCCGGAACGCTTCGGGGCTGCTGACGACGAGCTTGGTCCCCAGGGAAGCCAATTCGGAGGCGGCATCGCGGGCTCCCTGGGCGACCGGCTTCCAGAAGCCGTCCTCCCCCGGGAGGAGCAGGGCGATCCTGAAGGATTTCCCCGCATCGTTCGGGACGGGGCGGGCCAGGGCCTTGCGGCTTCCTTCGGAAAGGAGGCTCCCGCGTTCCCCGTCCCAGTGCTCGGCATGATTCGTCTTCGTGATGGAATCGAGGCGGGTCAGGAAGCGCTCCGATTCCGGCGTCTCTCCCGTGACGAGGAGATTGTGCATCCGTACGGCCGCGTCATGTCCCTGGGCGTAGGGATTCTGGGAAACGGTGGCCGTGATCGCGCCCCGCGTCAGCTTGGCCATGGTGGCCTCGGTGAGGTCGTGGCAGACGAGCGCCACCTTTCCCGCCTTGCCCTTGGCCTCGATCGCCTCTGCCGCGAAGGAGGGGGTGGAGCCTTCGGCGACGTAGATGCCGCGAAGCTGGGGATATCGGTCCAGCAGAGAGAGGGCTTCGGCGCGGCATCGCGGGCCGTCCTCGCCTTCCTCCCGCACCTCGACGATCTTGAAACGGGGAGAGATAGCGACGAGCGCCGACCGGAAGCCCTTGAGCCGCAAGGCCTGCGCCACCGAAGCGCGCGCTCCCATGAGGACGGCCACCTCGCCTTCGCGCCCGAGGACTTCCGCCATCGCCTGGGCGCACCGTTCGCCCTCGCGGTAGCTTTCCGCGCCGACGTAAAACGCGCGCCGGCAGGGAACGGCGGTGACCGCCTGGAAGTCGACCGCGAGATCCCGCGTTTGCCGCTTGATCCGGCCTAAGGCCGCGGTAGCGAGCGCGAGTTCGCCTCCGGGAGCTTCCGTCGGAGCGGCATCTTCCATCTCCGGCCGCGCGGCGAGATTACCGCGGGAAAGCTCCGAAAGCGCCCGCCCGAAAGATTCGAGGGTCACCTCGGAAAAGGCCCGGAGCCCTTCTTCGAGCCGGCGCAGCGGAGCGGCCAAGGCGCGCAAGTAGTAGGCGGATGCGACGCACCCGAGAACCGCCGCGGCCGCGGATGCGAAAAGGGCAGGCAGGCGCGCTTCCGGAAGAAGTTGCAAGGCCGAAGCGCCGATAGAACAGAGGGCCGCGGCCGCGATCAACGGCGCCATAAACTGGAAGGGGCGATTTCCGATTTCCGTACGTTTTGGGGACATTCCGTCAGTATAATCCACTACGTTTAGAGGACCAAGTGAAATCCCCCGGCATTCGTGCGCGAGGCGGGGTCCAAGCCCTCGTTTCAAGGCAGCCCCGTTCCGAAATCCAGTTCCTTTGATATACGGAAGCGGAAACATATACTTTCAGTCATGACAAATAAGGCAATCGCCGCCGGGATTGCGGGATCGGGGGAGCCATGAGGAAGACCGCGTACGCCAGGACTCTCGGCCAGCGACTTTTCTTCGCGACGATCGTCATCAGCCTTATCGCCATGTCCGCCTTCATCGCTCTCCGCTGGTGGATGGTCATAATGAGCGCCAATTCGCGGTTCGTCGCAGCGCTGCAAACGGAGGCCCAAAAAAACGAAGGAGCGCTTGCCGAGGCGCTCCGGACCCGCGATCAGGAGGTCCTTGCCGCGCAGCTAGAGGGAATGGTCGATTCCGACTACGTTTCCTACGCGTCGGTGGTGAGCGATTCGGGGTCCTTCATCGAAGATGGACTGCGGAGGGATGCCGCGGGCATAGAGCTCACGAGGCCCGTAGTCTATAAGGACGGCGATTCGATCCGGACGATCGGGACGCTCTACCTCCAGGCCGACTTGGACGCGCTGAGGAAAACCATCTGGTCTTGGATTTTCCAAGCCCTCCCCGTCGTCGCCCTGGAACTGGCCCTTATCGCGGCGATCCAGTACCTGTACTTCGGCCGCCTGGTCACGCGCCGTCTGGAGGAGGACGCGCGTCGGCTCGCCGGCCTCAAACTAGACGGCGAGGAGCTCCCCTTCCCCCGCGCCGGGAAGGAACCGCTCGACGAGCTCGACGCGTTGGAGTCCCGTTTCAACGACCTTACCGCGAGGCTCAGGACCGCCTACCGGGAGGCCGAGGCGGCGCGCGTGGTCGCGGTGGAGTCCGAGCGGCGCAATCTGGCCCTCTTCGACCATTCGCCGGTGGCGCTTTTCCTGGAAGACTTTTCCGGAATCATGAACATAATTGCCGCGGAGAAGGCGGGAATCGAACAGTACGGTGCCGAGGCCTTTTTCAGGACCCGGCCAGAGCTCATGGCCCGATGCGCTCAGGAAGTACGCCTGATCTCCGCGAACCAGGCCGCGGTCAAACTCCTGGGATCGCAGGAAGCCGGACAGCTTAGGGAGCTACACGCGCGGAACGTCTCCCAAGGGGCGACTGACATATTCATAGCCCAACTCTCCGCCATCGCCCGGGGAGAGGCCCGGGCCTTCGCCGAGGGAATCATCGTCACGATCGGCGGCGAGCGTCTGCGCGTGGAGGCCTCCTGGGAAGCGGTGGCCGGCGAAACGGGGAACGCGTACGACCGGACCATACTGGCGCTCATGGACGTGACTGAGCGGGTCAAGACCCAGGAAGCGCTGAAAGCAAACGTGGAAGAAATGGAAGTACTCATCCGGGAGCTCTTCCACCGGACCAAGAACAACATGCAGTCCATCCTGTCCCTCATCTCCTTCCAGTCCTGGAAGATCGGCGACGAGGCTTTCCGCGAGTCGCTGCACGCGCTGGAGACCAGGGTCTACTCCATGTCCTTGGTGCACCGGATGCTCTACGAGTATAACGACCTCTCGCGGCTTTCCCTTTCCGCCTTCATCCGGGAGTTCACGGCCTATCTTTCGGTGAGCGAGGATATCGAGAATAGGGGGATTCGTTTCGATCAGCGGCTGGAAGAGATCGAGGTCACGGTGGATACCGCCGTCCCCGTCGGGCTCATCGTCGCGGAGCTGATCGACAATTCGCTCAAGCACGGTTTCCCCGCCAAGAAGGGCGGCGTCATAACCATCGAGCTCGTCCGCTCGGGCGACGACATCATCTCCCTATCCATAACGGACGACGGAGCGGGCGCGCCTCCGTCCTTCCGGCCGGACGCGGACGGCATGGGCCTCCAACTCGTGAAGTCGCTCGCGGAGAGCCAATTGGACGGTACGGTGGAGTTCGATAGGCCCGAGAAGGGCGGCTTCCGCTGCCGCATAGTCGCGCGGTCCGACCTCTACGCTCCCCGGGTATGAACGGCCGCGTGCACCCCTTAGTTCGCTTTCCAGCCGTTATACCACGCGTTGAGGAGCGGGACGAATTCGTCCGTCGCCTTCCGGTGGCCTTCCGCGGTAGGATGATCATCGGAACCATCAGAATAATAGAGTTCGTTCGCCCGCGCCGCGTAGACC
>JAEWSV010000516.1 GCA_023398155.1 Spirochaetota bacterium | reverse complement strand
CTATCCGCGTTTACCGACCGGGGGCGGGGCGGCGCGGGCTCGCGGCCGACGAGGACCTCGGCCATCGCCTCGATGAAGTCTTCGTCCCGCTCCTCGTCCACGGAAAAGTCGGCGTCGCGCGTGACCTTGAAGAGCATTGCCTCCTTAACGCCGTAGCCGGGAAAGAGCTTGGCGCCCCAGGTCAACACCACATCGTCCAGCAGCGTCCATCGCGTAACCCCGTCCGCTTCCCGGGGAAGCCAGACGATCCGCTCCAGGCTCGCGGGAATCTGGACGACGGCGATGCGCTCGTCGCCCGTAGAGGAGTCGCCCGTATTCGCCACGATCTCCGCCAAGGCGGTCGTTTTCTGCATCGTTCCGGCTTCGGGAGCGTCGGCCTTCGCGAGCAGGAAAGCCGCGTGGAGGGCGAGGTTGCCGATGAACGGGAAGTCGGCCGAGTCCTCGATCCGGAGCGGCGTAAGGGTCGGAAAAACTTCGCGTTGGAAGAGTGCTTCCAGGTACTGCACCTGGGCCACGGTGTAGGCTCCCGGCCGGACCAACGCGAGGCCGGCCTTGGCGAGCGCCGGCAGCAGCTCGGAGGTCAGGCAAGCGTATTGGCGCCTGACTATGGAGCGGATCCGCTCGGCCGCCGCCCGTAACTGTTCTTCGCAGGACAAACCCGCCGGGTCCCTCCCGACTCCGGCCCGGCCGGCGCGCTTCAGCGCGGCGATACGGACCATGAAGAACTCATCGAAGTTGGAGGATACGATGGCCAGGAACTTGAGGCGTTCGAGCGGCGGAAGATCGGGCCGTAGTCCTTCCTCCAGCACGCGGGCATTGAATTCGATCCAAGAAAGATCCCTATTGAAGTAAACGTACGGTACGCTTGCCATATTTCGACGATCCTTAGGTGAGAATGACCTTGTATCCGAACATATCCAAGAACATGTCGGACTTTTCCTCCAACGCCAGCTGTTCCAAGGTCAGGTCGTGGCGACCCGACGCGTGGAGGACGATGGCGTCGGCCCGCCGCTCCACGGCGATTTCGGAAATCCGCTGCGAATGGCCGCGATCCAGGGCGTCGGCGACCCTGAGGATGGAGGACAATTTGAGCACCAGCATGCGCTCGTCGCGCTGTAGGGCGATGTACGCGATATGGGTGGAGTTCGGCGGAGCCTTCCGGTGGTACCGCACCACGTTGGAGACGATGTCCAGATCGTCCCGGTGCAGGCCGAAGATCTCCGAGTTGGCCACGATGTACTGGCTATGCTTATGGTGACCCGAACTCCGGATATACATACCGATATCGTGAAGGATACCCGCGACCTCCAGGAGGAGGCGCGCTCTCCGGTCCAAGCCGTGCTCGGCCTTAAGTTCGTCGAAAAGCGTAAGGGCGAGACGCGCCACGTGGAGGCTATGGACCTCGTCGTACCGGTATTTCCGTCCGAGGCTCACCGCGGAGGCGATGACCTGGGAAAAAAACTCTTCCTGCAGCTCCGGATCCACGCCGGACGCGAGCGTGATGAGCAGGCCTTCCCGGATGGAAACGTTCGGCACCACGATCTCGGTCGCGGCAGTGCCTTCCAAGAACAGCTTATACGTTAGCAGGCCGGGGATGATGCCTTCCGCCTCGGCGAAGGGGATGCGGAGCTTCTGGACGCATTCCTCCACGGTATAGTTCTGGATTCGGTCCACGAAGGTTTCGAAGGCGCCTCTCTCGATGACCCAACAGTCGTCGTTGATTTCTGCGCCGAGTCGCGCGGCGGCGAGCCGCGCATCCGAGCCGGCGACTATGAAGGTCCGTATATGGGCCAAATCCATCTCGGCGCTCAACGTTTCGCGCGTGTTGCGCACGTTTTCCTGGAGGAAGCGCTGGAGATACCGGGACGATCCCATCGCCTGTCGAACCTGCTGATCTATGATGATGGTCCCGAGCCGGATGCTGTGCGCGGCCACCATCTTGCCGCGGCGGAGCAGCATCATCTCGGTGGAGCCGCCGCCGACCTCTATGATGATCGAGTTGGACCGCGTGAACTGGGGCCGGTCATCCTTGAGCGCCCAACGTACCGCCAAGTACATGAGGCGGTTCTCCTCGATGCCCTCCACGACGTTGACACGGAAGCCAGTCTGGAGGTACACGCGGTCGATGAACGTATCGCGGTTCCGCGCCTCGCGCAGCGCGCTCGTCGCGATGACGCGGATCTCCTCGTCGTTGATGCCCCATCCCGAAAGCAGCTCGCGGAAGCCGTGGAGGACCGTGAGGCAGGCCAGCAAGGATTCGCGGCTGATGGAGCCGGAGGTGAACACGTCGCGGCCGAGGGCGACGGGTTTTCCCGCTTTGTCCACCACGTGCCAGTCCCCGCCCTTCGCGATCTCCGCGACTACGAGCCGGATGCCCGTGGAACCGATCTCGATGACGGCCACGAGCCTATTCTTGACGGTCACGAACGCCCCCCGGCTCCCGAATCCGACCGTTCCCCGTTCGCCGCTTCCATGGCGAGGAGGGCGGCCCCGAGGGGAACCGCGTCGTCACCGAGGGAACCGAGCAGGACCTTCACGCCTTTGCCGACGAAGGGCATGGTCCGTTCGCGCATCGTCTCCGTCACGCGCTTGAGGTAGCCCTCTCGGAGGCGGTCGGCGAATCCGCCGCCTATCACGAAAGCTTCGGGATTGAGCAACATAGCGGCGTTGGCTAGCCCCACGCCTAAATGGTAGGCGGCGCGGTCCACGATCTTAGCGAGGGTAAGGTTGCCCTTCTCCAGTCCCCGCTCAAATACGGAACTCTTGAACTTCTTGAAATCGGTGCCCGTCTTGTCGATGAGTTCGGGAAGGTTGCCCGCGGCCGCGGCCGCCACCGCGTCCTTAGCCATAGCGGTTCGGGAAGCGAAGGCCTCCAGGCAGCCGTACTGACCGCAACCGCAGAGCGGCCCGCCGTCCTGGATGATGAGGTGACCGATCTCGCCCGCCGCTCCCCGGGCGCCGCGGTACAATTTTCCGTCCAGCACGAGGCCGCCGCCGATGCCGGTCCCGACGAAGACGCCGATAACGTGGCGGTAACCCACGGCCGCCCCCACGGAAAACTCGGCCCAGGTCCCCGCGTTCACGTCGTTCTCCAATACTACCTTCACGCCGAGGGCCTTCTCCAAGCTATCGCGGAGGGGGTAATCCTTGAGGTTCAAGTTGGTGAGGGTAACCGTACCGCGGCCGGGATCTATGACGCCGGGCACGGCCGCTCCGATGGCGCGTACTACGGACGGCTCGATGCCGCCCTCCGCGCACACTTCCCGGACCGTCTCCGCCATGGCCGCGGCTACCGCTTCCGCCCCTTCCTCGCCCGGCGTCTTGCCGCGCGCGCGGGCGACGATGCGGCCCTCGCCGTCTACCAACGCCGCTATCATCTTCGTACCGCCGAGATCGAAGCCGATGCAGTATTCGGATACTTTCATGCCCGGAAGCATAGCGAATAACGCGCTTCTTTCCCAGGGTACGCGCCTAGAGCGGGCATCCCAAGAACCGCGCGCAGTATCGGTCGCAGCGCGAGGGCCCGGCCGAATGCGCGCGGCCCGGCCTTGGGCTGGGCCGTGCGCATTCGGTCACCCTCGCGCTGACGATCAGGAACAGCGCGCGGTTCTTGGCGTGTCACGCTAGGGC
>JAEWSV010000510.1 GCA_023398155.1 Spirochaetota bacterium | reverse complement strand
GAGGAGGGCGAAGGCCTTGCGCTTGAAAGCGCGGATCGGTTCCTGATGGGCGCCGAAATGGCTCGAGCCGTTGATCAGGTACGCGAGCGTCAGGCGCCGCGCGGGCGCGTACCATAATTCGGCCGTGTAACCGAAATGGCCGCCCGAATAGCCGTAGGCGACTCCTTCGGGCAGGACGATCTTGAGTATCCCGAGTCCGCCCAAGCATTCTAGCTTGGAGACCGGCCGGAGGTCCTCGGTCATGGCGGTGAACGAAGCCGCGGATAGGAGGCGCCCGTCCCGGACCAGGGCTTGGAGGAAGGTCGCCATATCGTAGACGTCGGAGACGATGCCGCCGTCCGGCGTCCGCATCGCATGGTCGAAGTCGGTGGTATCGATCTTGCCGCCCTCCGGCAGCGCCACGTATCCCCGGGCGACGCCGCGCTGGACCGGCCGCTCGGCATCGTAGTAGGTGCTCGCGAGCCCCAAGGGAGTGAAGATCCGTTCCCGGTAAAGGTCCTGCATCGACCTGCCCGCCGCCTGCTCGGCGACCAGGCCGAGCAGGATGTAATTGGTGTTCGAATAGCGACAATCCGCGCCCGGCGCGAATTCGGCCCGATGTCCGCGCGCCAGATCGAGGGCCTTGGCGGAAACGAGGTCCGCGTCGGTCCCGCTTCGGTAAAGGGCTCCGAGGTCGAAATGGTCGGTGTAATTGGCGATTCCGCTCGTGTGGCCGAGCAGCTGCCGGATGGTCGCCGCGTCCGCTCCCGCGATGCCGCGCGTCGTATCCTCGTTCAAGTATTTCGATACGGGATCGTCGAGCGCGAGCTTCCGTTCGTCCGCCAATTGGTGGACGACGACCGCGGTGAACATCTTCGTGATGCTACCGATCCTGGACAGGCTGTCGCGCTCCATCGGTATCCGGTTCTTGAGGTCGATATCCCCTTTGGCCGACACCCAGGCGCCGTCTTCCGGCGTTCCGACGAGGAGGACGACGCCGGGTACTCCCGCCGCCACCGCCTCCGCCGTGATGGCCTCCGCGTACCCTGCCTTCGGATGGCCGGGATCCTGCGCCGGTTCCGCGGCCGGGTTGTCGTAGCGGTCCGCGCCGACGACGGGCATCGCCGAAAGATTGTCGGAAAAGGATAGTCCGCTTCGATTCGCGCAGGCGCAGGCGCAGAGCGCGAAGGCCGCCGACATCGCGCGGGCCGAACTTTTTGCCGTGTTTTTCACGCTATCTCCATTACTTCGCACGAGGGGCCCGCTCCCTGCTACCTTCCTTCGCGCCGCGCACGATCTCCGCGGCCAAAAGGAAGTACCACGCGGCCAGGAAGGGCGCGGAGAGAGCGGCGGGGATGAACGCGTACCGCGGCGCCAAGCGGAGCAGGGGGAAATACGCCAGGGCGAGTCCGTTGCCGACCGCGCCGAGCCGGTGCCTGCGGTCCGGCCGGAGCATGAGAACCGCGAAAGTAAGCCCCGTCGCGAAGAACAAGGCGCTGGCCGCTCCGTGGAGCCGGTTGACGGCGGAAGCCGGCTCGGCTAATTGCCGGAGGACTTCCCGCCCCGCGTCCATGAAGGGGAGCTTCTCCTCGAAGTGGTGGGACCGGAAATACCCGCGGGAAATGATGTACAACTCCGCCGACCTATTCGACCAAAAGAGGAGCAGCGGAGCGAGGCCGTCGGCGGCCAGGAGCGAGGCGCCGAGTAGGCGGTTTTTACCGAAAAGCGCGCGGAGGTAGGGCACGAGGATCATCGCCGCGAGGAGCGCGAGGGCCGCATCCAAGAAACCGAAGGCGGCGAAGGCGAAGACGGGCCGCTCGTGGAAGAGCGTGAACCATTCCACGATGTTGAGGTCCATTCTCCATCCAAACGCCTGGGCGATTATCCTCACGGCTGCACCTCTATCGCTCAGGATACTCCGATATCGGAAGACGCGCCACGTTCATTCGTCCTGTTTAATCAGTAGGCAGTTCATCTCCAGGATATGCTTCCCCAGTTTCTCGTCGCCGGTGACCGTGGCCGCGTAGACGCCGCGGTCGGTCCAGCGCGTGAAAATCTTCCAGGCGTCGGCCTGGTCGATGCGCACCGTGGCGCGGGGGACGAGCGCGGATTCCCGCTTCAGTTCGAGACCGTCGTTCCATTCCAGGAACCACGAACCGCCGGCTTCCCCGACGATATCCACGCGCAGCGCCGAGCCCCGCTCCATCGCTTGATCCCGATAGTGGTAGGGCAGCGCCCGCATGAAGGTATCGAGCACCGGAAAATAGAGCTTCCGCTCGTACAGCGGCTTCCTCCCCACGGCCTCGCGTATCTGCATCTGGTGGTGCCATCGCTCGGTGTATTCCCGCGCGGTATCGAACCAATTGAACGACTTCTCTTCTCCCGCCCACGCCACACTATGGAGGGCGAAGCCGAGCGGGTCCCGTTCCTTGAGGTGCGCGTAGAGCTCGTCTTGGTACTTTTCGATGAGCTCGATCAAGATCCGCGGACTGACGTCGGCGAAGGCCGTAGCCCAACGATCGGCCAACTCGGTCACGTATTCCACCAAATCGTCAAGCGACGCGATCCTGGGCGTCTCCGGCGATCGGTACGCGTCCCGATGCGAGGATAGCTTGCGGATCGACGTATCCAAGAGGTGGGCGCAAATGTCCTTCACTTTCCAGGAAGGGAACTGGGTCGCCGCGTGGAACTCGTCGACGCTGAGCGATCGGAGCAGGTCGACGAGCTCCCGATTGATGACGGGAAACAGTTCAATCGTCTCTATACGGTCGGTCATGATGAGTCTCCTGAGGTTCAATACACCATCCGCCGCATCTCGTCACCGGTGCCGCGAAGATTCGGGAAGGGGTGTCGGGAAAGACCGCCCCGGCATGTCCCTCGGGAGCGCTGACTACGGAAGTCCTTTTTGGTAAAATAATAACAATAATAGTCAGAAAAATATCGAGCGATAGTTTGACGACATTCTTTCGGAATGGTTCCCGCATAAATGGGTACTATTTCAACTCGCGCGCTCATGAGCGTCGGTCTATCGGTTCTTTTCGAGCTCGCCGCGTCCGGCTGCAGGACGCCGACGGAAAGCGACCATAAAACCGGGGACACAGGCGTCGTGGCGCGGAGCCTGCCCGCCGTCCTAGCATCGATTCTGTTTCCTGCGAAATTCAGGGGCGAACGACCCGGAATCCGATGGTATCAAAGACCGGGCCGGCGGGGCCGAGGCCGTCCCGGAGAGCCAGCATGCAGCCGTCCGCCTCATCAAGCCAGCTGCCGCCGGTCAGGACACGGTAGAGGCCCGAATCGGGGCCCCGGTAGTCCGTGAGGCTTCCGCTCGGATAGGCGGCATACCAGTCCCAGCACCATTCCAACACGTTGCCGGACATATCGTATAGGCCAAGCTCGTTGGCTTCCTTTCCGCCCACCGTACGCGTGGTCTCGCCGCTGTTTTCCTTGTACCAGGCGTATTGGGCCAGATCGGACTGCGCTCCGCCGGCCTCGGAACTACCCGCGTAGCCCTTGGTATAGCCCGCGGTATTTACTCCTGAGCCCGTGTAGCCGTTGGCCCGATCGCGGGTCGCGCCCATAGCCGCCCAGATCCATTCCGTTTGCGTAGGCAGGCGGTAGCCGTCCGCGCTCCAGTCGCAAATCACGGAATTCCAGGTTTCATTCCAGGGGGCTTGGCTGCCGGTGGGCACCGCTCCCCAGACGGCGGGATCGGTGCTGCCGCTTATCGTATAGGCGGGCGTCCGCCCTTCGGCTATGCTCAGCTCGTTGCAGAAAACCAACGCGTGGTACCAATTGGTCGTCTGTACCGGTCCATCGACTACTTCGGTAAAACTGACGCTCGGATTCTCAAGACCGGTTACCGCGACGAACTGTTCCATGGTTATTTCATAGGCGCTCATCGAGAACCCGGCGGTGATGACGCTGACGTTGGCGGCCGCGGCATCGCGCCGGAAGCTCCCGGCGGGAACCTGAATCATGGCGAGGATGGAAGTCGCGGGGAAAACCGCCGCGACCATACCGGAATCGGCCGCGTTGGTGGCCGTCGCTCCGGCTACCGTGAAGCTGTCGCTCGCCACGCCGGTTAGGGTGAACCCCCCTTTGGCGGTCAGGACGATGTCGGCCGTATACACCGTGTTCGCCGCGAAGACGCTCGCGCCGGGTGACCAGGTTATGGTGCCCGTATACTGTTCCGTGTCGATGGCCGTCGTCACCGGTGCCTTCCCCGTCACCGGCGCCGCCACGCCGGGGATAGCCGACAAGGTGACGGTTCTATCCGGCGTAGGCGTCGCCGGGTTGGGACAGCTTACGAGTATCAGGGCGATCATCAAGAAGCCAAGAACGGATAGCCGCCGCTTCATCCATATATGATAATATCTGTCAGCAAATAAATCGAGCGATAGATGCTGGGCGCGCCCGCGGAGATGTAATCCGCTACGGCCTTGGCAGGCGTGCCGTCCCCGGTCCCGTACTTCCCTCCGATGCCGTCGAGGGCGGAGAGGCCGTCGTTCGCGCCGACGAGCCGCTCCACGGCTGCGCGTCAACGTTCGTCGTCATCCACCACCATGATGAATTGGTCGTTGCTGATCGGCCGGAGATCTATTTTCCCGCCGTATTCGGAAATTATCTTCTCCGCGGTCTTCTTGAACGGGGCGTTGGTCGCGTGCGGCAGAGGATAGAAGTCGACGACTCCCAAAGAGGCGAAGTCGGATAATCCCGGCGCTTTCTTGGGCGAGTCCATCCGTTTCACGTATTCGATGTTCGGCGCCAGGATGATCGACCCCGCGGAGGAGCCGATGTACGGCTTACCTTCCCGTATCGCGTCGACGATGTGGGCGTCGGCGCCCGTTCTCCTCAGTTCCTGCAAGAGGTAGAACGTGTTCCCGCCGGAGACGAAGATGATATCGTTGCGGCCGATCGTATCTCCGATCGCCTCTCGGCTCGCGGCGCCGATATCCAGCTCATCGATCACTAAGCCGAGTTTTTCCAGCGCCTTCCGGTCCGAATCGACGTAGAACCGGACTTTTTCCGGATTGGCCGCCGTCGGAATGAAGGTCACTCGTTTTCCCGCGTGTTCGTTCTTCATGAACTCCGGGAGATGTTCCTCGACATCGGTAAAATACGATGATAAAAATAGGCGCTTCACGCTATTACTCCTTCGCTTCGGACTGTCGCGCCAAGTATACGCGCCTCTCCCTGTCAGAAGACGTCAGTGTCCGTGGCCCCGCCTACGAATTGAGGACGAGCTCGCGTACCTGGGCGGCGATGCGCAACGCCGTGGCCAGATTCTTGAGTCCGCCGACCGGATTGTGGGCGCCCATGGAGTTCGCGGCTGCGACGTAGTCCCAGTACCACTGGGCTTCACGGAGACCCTCGCGGGCTTTTTCCAGGACTTCAGGGGAGAGCTTCTTCGCTCTCTCTCCGACGAGTTGGTGGGTCCGGGCAATGTCCTGGCCGCACTGGGTCTGAAGGCCCGCCAAGGTATCCTGATTGTACTTTACGCGGGCGATCAGCCAAGAGGCGGTCCTTCCCGTATGGCATTTCAGGCACGACTCTTCCACCGTCAATAGCGGACTGGTGATATGGTGGGAGCCGTCGGGCATATGGCAGTCCGAACAGGACAATCCTGCCTGGGCGTGGACGCCGCCAAGGAATTCCTCGTAATCGGGGTGTTGGGCTTTCAGCATGGGGGCGCCGCTCACGGGATGGACGAAGTCGGCGGCGAAACCGTTCGGTTTGGTCCGGTAGTACGCGTACATCGCTTCCGCGGTCGTTCCCGCGTTGAGGGGATGAACCACCTGATTCGTCTTGGGGACGAAGTAGTACTCCACGTGGCACTGGGCGCAGGTGAGGGTTTTCTGTTCCGGGGCGTCCAGTTTTTCGAAGTCGATGTTCCTGAGCTTGAGGTTGTCGACGAAACCCGGTTGGATCACCCTGAGCTTCCCCGTTACCGGCTCGTGGCAGGTTTCGCAGCTGACGGTCGGATGATCGGCCTTCAGGTAGTCGCGCAGCGGCTGGGCGGCGAAGGCCCAGCCCGACTTCGCATACAATTCACTGACGTAGGGAGTCTTGCACACGAGGCAGGCCGCCGGGGTTTTGTCGTTGATCCGCTCGCTCTCCTTAAGGTCGGTCCAGGCCCACTCGTGGCCGCGATCCTCTTTGTAGTCTTTGGAAAAACCGCTGCCCGCGAAGAGTATCCGCAACTCGGGAGCGAGATCCAATTTCTGGACGGGGATGGACCCGCCGTAACCGGTCGGGGAGGCCCGCATCTCCCGAGTCTTGGCGAAGGTCGCCTTCTGCATTTCCTGGTCCACCGCGCCTTCGGTCGCGGCGGTGACGGCGTCGGTTCCCTCAGCTATAACCTGCGATGCGAGCGCGAGGAAACAGCACGAGATCAGGACGTGGATCGATGGCTTGGCCGACATACGTTTTCCTCCGGATAGACGCTACGCGTAGCTGTGCAGACCCGATAACAAGAAGTTTACGCCATAGAAGGTGAAGACCACAACGACGAAACCGCCGATGGAAAGCCAGAGGATTTTCTTTCCCTTCCAGCCGCGGGCGGAAGTCAGATGGATGAAGGACAGGTAGACCAGCCAGGTGATCAGCGCCCACGTTTCCTTGGGGTCCCAACGCCAGAACGAACCCCACGCGTATTCCGCCCACACGGCGCCCGTGAGGATGAGGAGCGTCAAGAACGGGAAGGCGATGAATATCAGGCGGACGACGATCTTTTCCAGGCGCGGGGGAGCCTCCCGCCACACCAAGCCCACTACGGCGAGCACCGCGCTGGTCATGATCAGGCCGTACGCCGCGACCTCCGTCAGAACGTGGGAGGTGAGCCACCAACTCTTGAGCGCCGGCATCAGCGGCCGCGCATCCTGGAATAGGAGGAGTTGGATGGCGGCCTGGACGAAGGTCGCACCCGACAGGGCCACGACCGGCATGGCGGAAGAGAACATCCGGTCGATGACGAAGACGAAGGCCAAGAGGACGAGCTCGAGGAGGAGGCCGAACTCGTAGATGCTCGCCAGAGGTATCCTTCCCGATGAGAAAGAGCGGACGAGGATGGAGGCGAGGAAAAGGGCGGTCGCGGCGATGGCGAAAGAGCGGCCCCACCGGCGTTTTCCCGTCACCGCGTAGGCGCCGATCGCGGCGAGGAGCGCGAAGAGGTGGGCCAGGAACAACTGCGTTTCCAGCCGCGATACGAGGCTAGCGAGGTCAAGCATCTGCTTCATTCTCCTTGCGTGCGCGCTTGCGCGGTATCAAAACGAGAGCGGTGATCGCGACGGCCAGCAATGCGAAGCCGCCCCATACGAGGGGAAGCCCCGGCGCCTTGCGGATCAGGAACACGGATTCCTGCTCGGCATACAGCACGGTGAGGATGAGCCCCGTATCTCCAAGCTCGAGGGGAAGTCCGACGAACAGCGCGGTACGCTGCAGGACGCGTCCCTGACTCGTCAGAAGGAGATCGACGAAGGGCATCGCTTCGCCCTTCTCTTGAGCCTTCGCCAATAGCCCCTCCTGGGGCGGAGAAAGCGCAAAGCCGATCCTGCCGTCCGCGCTGAGCGGCGCCTCGACGTCTTGGACCAGGGCGATTTCCTGTGCTCGGCCGTCCCGTTCTATCGAGACTCGGTAGGTCTGTTGAAAGCCTGACTGCAACACTTTCCATTCGCCCGATCCCGCGGGGTGGTTTACCCTGATTTCTCTCAGGCCCGAGGGCGTTAGGACGCGGCTGATCCAATCGGAGACGCTCCCGTCGGGGTATCGTTGGATCTCCACGTTCTGCAGGGACCAGGTTTCCGAGCCTACCAGGAAGCTCGATCCCGGGCGAACCGTGACCCGTTCCATCGCGAACATCGCCGCCGCCCAGGAGCATCCGATCGCGACGACGACCACCGCGAAATGAACGAGCCAGACGATGCGCTGCCTGAGGTCCCCGCGCGAGAGCCAAGCCCTACGGTTC
>JAEWSV010000504.1 GCA_023398155.1 Spirochaetota bacterium | reverse complement strand
AGACGGGATTCTCCTCCGTCATGATCGACGGTTCCCACCTTCCTTACGAGGAGAACGTAGCGCTCACCAAGAAGGTCTGCGAGTTCGCCCACTCCCGCAAGGATTACGTTTCCGTGGAAGGCGAGCTCGGCGTCCTGGCCGGCGTTGAGGACGACGTCTCAGCCGAGCACAGCAACTACACCCAGCCCGAGGAAGTCGAGGACTTCGTGAAGAAGACCGGCGTCGATTCCCTGGCCATCTCCATCGGCACGAGCCACGGCCGCACCAAGTTCAAACCCGAGCAGTGCACGAAGAACGCCGACGGCGTCCTCATTCCCCCGCCCCTCCGCTTCGACATCCTCGAGCAGATCGAGAAGCGCATCCCCGGCTTCCCGATCGTCCTCCACGGCTCCTCTTCCGTCCCGATGGAGTACGTGAAGATCATCGAGCAGTTCGGCGGCGTCATGAAGGACTCGGTCGGCATCCCCGAGGAGCAGCTCCGCAAGGCCGCCAAGAGCGCCGTGTGCAAGATCAACATCGACTCCGACGGAAGGCTCGCCATGACCGCCATGATCCGCAAGGTCTTCGCCGAGAAGAAGGACGAATTCGATCCGCGCAAGTACCTCGGACCGGCCCGCGACGAGCTCAAGAAGCTCTACATGCACAAGAACGTCGACGTCCTTGGTTCCGCGGGCAAGGCCTAAGAACCGAATCCGCGTACTCGGTTCCGCGGAACCTCGGAACCGAGCGCCCGGACTCGGCACCCCCGGACGGCAATGAAAAGGCCTCGGAAAACGCGAAATGCGGATTCCGAGGCCCTTTTTATGCTGAGAGAAAAGGGTTAGGTGCCGCCGCGAACGTCGTCTTCCCCTTCGCCGGGATCCGGCAGCGCCGCGGACTCCGCGGCGCGGAACGCGCGGAAGGTCTCCCAAATCGAAGGGGCGACGCCGGCCGCGAACGCAAGTAGGCCGATGAGGGGGAGATGGGCGAAGAAGGCCCAATCGGCCGTGACGCAGAGGATGGGCACGAGGACCGCCGAAGCCGCCGAGGCGAAGGCTCGGATGCCGTACTCTTTCCCGACCGCGTCTATGAGAGGCGGTACGCCCACCGCGATGGCGATCCAAAATAGAGGGGCGAGGACGAGGTCGGAGAAATCTCCGCCCGCGCTCCGGGTAACCGCGCGGAGGGCCGCGACGGGAATGAGCCAGACGAGTATGAAGTCCGTCCGCTCCGCGTCGAAGGCGGCGCCGCGGAATCTCTTCAACGCGTACCAGGCGGCTAACGGCAATAACGCGGGCAGGGCCGACCGGTCCGCGAAAAGGTGCGCCCATCGGAGGAAGCCGAAGAGGCCGGCGGGTACGACATCTCCGATCGCGCGGGACAGGAGAGCCGCGGCGAGAGCGAGGGCGAAGGCGAGGGTCAGCCCCTTGCGGCCCCCGCGCTCGTAGCCGAGAGAATGCCGAAACGAGAGGAAGAGCGGCACCAGCAGGAAACAGAAGAGGCTCATAGGGACACGGTACCACGCGTCGGCGAGGCGCCGCAAGCTCCGGCCCAGCTTCGATTTGATGGCGCGCTAGGGCTGGACAGAGCTCGGCTTCCTTTGGTATAGTTTGCGTTAAGTCGTCGGCGCTCGCCCCGTTGCGCCGCCGGCTAACGAGGAGGTCAGTTGGCGGACAAGGATTTGCGGATCAATGAACAGATCCGTGTGCGCGAGGTGCGTCTTATCAGCGACGACGGCGAGCAGCAGGGAGTGATCCCAACGCTCGAAGCGCTCCGGATGGCCAAGGAACAGGCCCTGGATCTTGTGGAAGTCGCCCCCCAGGCGGTACCGCCGGTCTGTAAGATCCTGGACTACGGCAAGTTCAAGTTCGAGAACGAAAAAAAAGTCCGGGATTCCAAGAAGAAGCAGAAGCTGCTCAAACTCAAGGAAATCCGGATGCAACCCAAGATCGACGACCACGATCTTGACTTCAAGTCGAAGCACGTTCGCGAATTCCTGGCCGAAGGCAACAAGGTGAAAGTCACGGTTCGCTTCCGCGGCCGCGAACTCGCCCACACCGAACTCGGACTGGACGTCCTTAAGGATGTCTTGAAAAGGATCGAAGGCGAATACGTCATGGATAGGCCCCCTTCTATGGAAGGCAGGTTCATGTCCATGATTTTGAGCCCGAAGGTCAAGAAATAACGAGAGGGATGGCGTCATGCCCAAAATGAAGACCAAGAAGAGCGCCGCGAAGCGCTATTCTTTCACCGGGACCGGCAAGGTTAAGTATAAGAAGCAGAACCTTCGCCATATCCTGACCAAGAAGTCCAGCAAGCGCAAGCGCGGGCTCCGTCACGCCGGTATCCTGTCCGACGACAACGTGCCGGTCATTAGAAAGAAGCTTTTACCCTACGGTTAAGGAAGGATTCTCATGTCGAGAGCAGTAGACGGTACCCGGAGAAAGGACCACCGTAAGAAGATCCTCAAACTGGCGAAGGGCTATTGGGGCCGCCGCCATTCCAACTTCAAGGTCGCGAAAGACGCCGTCACGAAGGGCCTCTTCTACGCGTATCGCGACCGCAAGGACCGCAAGGGCGACTTCCGTCGGCTTTGGATCGTCCGCATCAACGCCGCGTGCCGCGAGGAAGGACTCTCCTATTCCCGGCTGGTGGCGGGCCTCGTGAAGGCCGGCGTGATGATCGACCGCAAAGCGCTCGCGAACCTCGCCATCGAGGACAAGGCCGCGTTCCAGGCGGTCGTGGCCAAGGCGAAAGCTTCCCTCGGAGCGTAAGGA
>JAEWSV010000485.1 GCA_023398155.1 Spirochaetota bacterium | reverse complement strand
CATCCACGTCAAATGCGCTGCGGATATCCACGAGGGCCTCCGCACGTATTGCGCGCGATGATCGGACGCCCCGCGCTCGGAATCGTCGCCGCTAGGGGAAAAGGATAGTCCACCCGGGGAATTCCGTTTCCAACGCCGCCTTGAGGTCCCGGTGTATCGTAGTCAGGATGAAACCGTCCACCGCGGTGCAGGCGGGGCAGGTCATGATCTGGGGGCCGAAATCGAGGTGGACCAGTATCGTCGTATCCTTCGGATGGTAGCTGAATTTCTTTACGAGCCCTAATTCTCCGACGCTCAGCGAGGATTGGGGTTCCTTGACCTTCGCGAGTACCGCATCGAACTTCGCCGCCGTCGCTTGATCGATTTCCATCTCAGCTTTTCTCCTTCGCCGTGAAGAGCGGAAGCCGCACGGAGATTGCTTCTAGGTTACCGCCGATATCGCCGTTCTTCGGCAGGTCGTGGATGAAGAAGGTCTTCGTATCGGGATACGCGCAAAAGTGGCGGAGCCGCTGCGGCTCGGGGACGGATTCCAAGATTTTTTCCAAATCGGCCGAAAGGTCCGCTCCTCGCCATAAGAGGATGAAGCGCTGTCCGTTCCGTTCGGTTTCCCTGCGGTCCATCTCGTCGCAACCCGCGATATTCGCTCGTTTAAGGTACGACGCCTGGACGAGATGCCCCTCTCCCCGGATTCGCTTCTTGGTGAAGATATTGACGAAGAAACGGTCCCGTACTCCGAGGAGCAGGGAAAACGGGAGGTAGAGCAAGGAATGCCGGGGGCTCATGGTGAACGTCCCTTTCGCGCTCGCATAGGGATCGCCTAAAGCGAAGGAAAAGTTGTAGCCGATGTTGCCGCCGATGTTGACGTAATTCGCCGTGATGGGCTTGAGGACGGCCTCGGTACTCTTGGATAAGACGGACGCGATCCATCGATTCTTCTTCGTTCCGTAGAAATACGAAGCCGTGGCGATGAGAGCCAATATGACGAGGGCGAAGATCGTGTACGGGTTCATGGGGTTCCTTTGCGGCCGTCCGCGGCCAAAAAATCCGCGATGAGATCCGCGGTGGGGATTCTCGATAGGTCGTCGCGATCCTTGAGTCCTTCCGGGAGGAAGTCCATTTCGAATAGCGGGGACGAGGCGAGCCGCGGGTCGATGGCCCAGGCGGCGCGCGAAATACCCCGCTTGTTGAGGCACAGTCCCGAGAGGGGGATGTCGATACGTACGAGCTCTTCCTTGATGCGTATCGCTTCCGCGACGGAAAGCTGGTCGGGGTTCAGGACGACCGCGACATAGCTTTCGTGGGAGAAGAGATGCGAGAGGCCGGCGAGACGGCGCTTGATGGAGCCGAGCTTACCGTAGACGAGGTCGTCGTCCTTGTCCACGCAGCTAGAGGCTACCGGCGAGTTGGGATTGATGCGGGTGATCGACGATCGTTTTTCCAGGATCTTCGCGCGCAGCTTCGTGAGTTCCGTCACCCATAGGTTTGATATGGCGGGCATCGCGAGGAAGCGCATGGAAAGCGCCGTGGGGGGCGTATCGTAGACGACGATATCGAAGTCTCCTGAGAGGTTGCAGCGGATATGTTCGATGGCCCAGAGCACCGCGTATTCCTCCGTTCCCGGCGAATACTTCATGATGTCGAAGAACGAATCGAGGTTGAGGGACAGGTTATAGGAGTACGTCTTGGCGAGTTCGTCCCGGCTCTCCTGGAGGTAGGTCTGTACCCATGCGGCCAGATCCACTTCCATGGCGAAAAGGTTGTCCTCCACCTTGGCGGGATCGCCGCCGAGCTTCGTCCCGAGCACGTCGGCGAGATTGTGGGCGGGGTCGAGGGAGGCGATGAGGACTCGTTTCCCTGATCGGGCGAGGGCCAGCGCGAACGCGGCCGAGGTCGTCGTTTTCCCGACCCCGCCTTTGCCTAAAAAGAACGCGTTTGTTTTCATGATCGCCCTTACTCAATCGACGTCGAGCAGCCCGACGAGGGCGCAGAGCGGATCCGAAGCCATATCGGACCGCGCCAGCATGATGGTGAGTTCCCGCTCCATGTACGGTAATAGCTCGAGCGCGATGGGAACGGGCGGGGAGGGCATCCCGACTAAACCGCCGAGTATGAGGAGAGAGAAAATATTCTCGAGTTCCTTGAGTTCGAATTCGATGAATCCCGAGGCCTTTTCCCGGTGCACCTGGATGATCGTCCCGATCGCCTTGCGTATGGTCGTCCGTACCGTTCTCATCGTTCCTCCGCGAGCTCCACCATATCCTTTCCGTATCGTTTTGTCCCGCTCCCTCGCGGCGGGCCTCCGAGTCCCGTTTCGGCGCCAAAAAAGAGAAGGGCTTCCCCAGGAAGCCCTTCTTGATTCGAGCGTCTTCAGAGAGATGGCAATAGTCGCGGGGCGCCGGCGGAGCCGACGTCCCGCTCGGATAGACTAGGCCGAAGCCTTGCTTTCCTTGAAGTTCTTCAGGAAGCCGCCGATCATCTGGAAGTTCAGGATGAGCATGATCAGGGTGATCAGTCCGACGACCGATCCGGTGATCACGCTCATGGTCTTGGCCATATCCTTGAAGAAGGTCGGGATGATCACGATCTCGTACCAGACGAGGGCCACGGTCACCGTCACCCAGAGGAAGATGGCGGGGATGAGGACGGCCATCGTGTAGGCCGGGTTGAGCTTCTTCTTGACCCAGATGGCGACCGTCAGCATGACCACGGAGGCGAGAAGCTGGTTCGCGCCGGAGAACGCGGGCCAGAGTACGCTGTAGCCGCCGGAACGGGCCAGGAAGATGCCCACGAAGGCGATGATGAGGGAGGCTACCCACTTATTGTTGAAGAAGTTGTAGGCGCCGGGGCTCTTTTCCTTCATCGGGAGGGCCATTTCCTGGACGATGTAGCGGCCGAGCCG
>JAEWSV010000423.1 GCA_023398155.1 Spirochaetota bacterium | reverse complement strand
GTGTTGACTACCCTGAGCCCCTCGATTTGCCTGATCGCCCGGTCGTAGGCGATAGCCTTGCGCAAGTCGGTGGTCGCGCGCTGGATGAAGAAGGTCAACAGTTCCGTCTCCGCGGATCGGAAGGCGTTCTTCCGGTCGCTATCCAGGAAAATGAGCCCTATCACCTCATCGTTGTATACGAGCGGGATGCACATCCACGATTCCACGTCCAAGGTGCCTACGTTGCGGTGCCAGTCATCATCGTCGCTGGTATCCGCTATGATGCGGATCTTCCTGCGTTCGACGATGTCACGAATGAGCTGGTCGCGGTCCAGCGAGCGCTGAAAGAACGGGCTGAAGCGATCGAGCTCGTAGCCGACGGTGGCGACCGAGTACCGCTCCCGCCCTTTGAGTATCTGAAGCGTCGCGCGCTTGTACTCGATCAGCGTCGCCATCTCTTGGAGGATTTCCTTCCCCAGCTCCTCGATGTCCGACGCCGGCCGCAGGCGGTCCAAGCTTTCAAGGAGCGTCTTCTGTTCGCCCAACCCCTTACGGGCCTTCTCGATGAGACGGGCGCTCTCCAGCATGAAGGCGGCTTGGCTCGCGATCATCTTGAGGATGAACTGCATGCTCTCGTCGAAGGCATGGGGCTTGTCGTTCTGTACGGAAATGACTCCGATGACCCGCTCCCCGATGAGGAGCGGCACGCCGAGCCACGATTCCTGGACGGTCGTCACGATGATTTCATCCATGATGCCGAGGCGCTCCTTTTCCTCGGTAAAATGGGAAATGTACAACGACATTTTCTTGATGATGACTTCCTTCGTGAGCTGTCCGAGCGCATCGTCCACGTGCTGTTCTTTGCCGTTTTCCATCCATAAGACGAATCTATCCGAGTCGCCGTCATCCCGAAGGTAGATGTAGAAATTGTTCACCTTCATCAAGAGCGTCGTCTTCTCGTAGATCCTGAGCGCGATCTCCCGCATCCCGAGCGCTCCGATCTCTTGTCCGATGTTCCGAATCATCGCGAGGTTCCTCGTTTGCTCGTTGAGCCGCGCGAATAAGCGCGTATTGCTGAACGCGACGGCCACGAGGTCGACGAGGGACCGTATCAACGTCCGTTCTTCTCCGCTGAACTCCTTCCTATTCCTGAATCCGAGGAAGATGATCCCGATGACGGCCCCATTCGCGCGCATGATGACCGCGGCGGAGGACTTTAGCTTTTCGCGCTGAACGAATCGCGGAGTCCCGTCTTTTTTCGGAGATATGAGCAATGGATCGGCGTCGGCTTCCGGTGAAAAAAGATCGCTATCGCGCCGCAGGACCTTCATTATGACGTTCTCCGCGCTGAGCTCCGTCGGCGTCTTCTCGGGGTAGAAATGCTCGCCCGCGCATATGGGCGGCAGCTCGATCTCGTTCGAGCCTCCTCTCGCGAGGTATATGTCTACGATGTCCGCGTCGAGGAGGGCCGCCGCGGCCTTCGCGATCGTCGATATCCGGGGATCCAACTGCGCCTCATTTTCCTGTAGAAGCGTCAAGTCGATGATCGAGTCTACGAGTCCGCGCATGCTGCTATCGCGGCGGATGAGCCGGATCCGCTCTTCCGAAAGATCCGCGAGCGTCGACGAAGCGCTATCGGCGAAGGAGGAGAGGAATTTCGCGGCCTTCTCGATCGATTCCATCGGTACGCGCCTGACATCCTCAAGCGCCTCCAAGTAGGTTTCCCAGGCGATCCCGAATTCCTTCGCCCTGGCTCTCTGCTCGACTATCCGTATCTCTTGTTCCTCGCACCGGACTTGTCCGCCGAAGATGAGGGCCACTACTTCCCCTCTCAGCTTCAGCGGCGCGATGAAGTCCGTGAGCCCGCAGTGGCACTCGTACACTTTGAACCGTCCATCGCGGGCCGCCTCCTGCCCGTGCGCGACGTCGCATTCTTGGCAACGGAGGCGCCCCACCGAACTTCGCTTTACGAGTTGCATGCAGAAGCGGCTTTTCGGGCCATGCTGATCCGTAAGCGGCCTGCCGTGCAGATTCATTATTACCGTGGATATACCGGAGTACTCCGAGAAATTCTTAAGGAAGCGTTCAACCACCGCGAAACCCGGTAGATCCTGGAGCTCGATCGTCTCAAGGGGAGCCATATTTATCTCCTATTTTAGGCTTGAGCGCGGGCCGATAGCTTGAGCGGACCGGGGCGGTAACGTAAAAACTTGCCGCGATAACCGCATCAGTTTCCCCGGATCGACGTTCTCAAGGGAGTTCGTCGCGGCGGTCGCCGCGTCCTCGGCGTCTTCCGTATTCATGCGCAGGAGTCCCGAAAGATCCCTATCGCTCAGAAGCCTATCGGCTCTCGCCGCTAAATCCGCGTCGATTTCCTTACCCCCGACCGCGCGCCGTTGCAGGGCGGTGAGTAGCCGGGCACTCTCTTCCCTTCCGTTAAGGATATCGGGCCATCTGAGAAGAATCACGATGAGCTTAGCGAGCTGCTCAAGCGTAAGCGGTTCTCCCGCCTGAGCGCTGAACATTCCCGTTTCGTATCCTATGAGGCAATGGAGCCTAAAAAGGTTGATGAAGCGCTTGATCGATCGGGGATTATTGCCCAGGAAGGCCGCGCACGAGGCGTAGAGGTCGATCATCTTTTCCGATTCCAAGCCTTCGACTACCTCGATGAGCGACTCTTCACCCGTCGACTTTTCCTCGGGCCTCGAGTCTTCCTCCCCTTCATGCCGCATGAGCCGTTCGATGTAGGATTTGACGAACGGTCCCTCCAGGTCGGGGAGCTTGAAGGGAATTTGGATGAACTTTTCCAGGAACGCGAGCCCGTACTCCCGAGCCAGAACGACCTCGTCGCCGGATCCGCCGTTCCCTTCGTTCGTTCTCGCGTACGGCGCGACATCCCGAAAGTGCGCCGCCAACGACATGGCGACCTTCTCCCGATCCATGCCGACTATGAAAATGACTTGCGGGTTTTCGGCTATGAGCGCGTTCAGTTCTCCGACCAAGTCCGCGAGCCTCGGCGCCTCGCAGCGGTCCAAGTCATCGACGAAGCAATAGATTTTTTGTTTAGGCGCATAGGAATCGATGATGTACTTGAAATCGCGCTGAAACTGCTCGATGAGGTCGAGCTGTCTGGCTAGATCGGGATGCTTTCGGAATCGGTCGATTTTGATCGCGATCGCGCTCGCGACCGGCTTGAGCGCCTGTACCGCGCCGATCGCGGCGGCGATGACGGCCGCGATCGCGCTGGAGTTCAGGAGCAGCGTCAGGATCGTCTTTTGCGCGCCATCCTTAAGTTCACTGACTCCGAATACGTCTACGAAAGCGCCGAGGACCTCCGGATCGGCGTGAATCCTCAGGGCCGCGAGCGTCGCGATCCCGCCGAGGAGCGCCGCGGCGCCGAGCGCTTTGGCCAGCGGAGCCCAACCCTCTCGCCAGTTAAATCGCCGCGCGAATAGGTAGAGGTCTCCCCGTATTCGGCGCGGAAGCGGCGCCCGTCGTCTGAGGGCTTCGACGAAGGTCCGGGAAAAGGAGGCGATGAGGCTGTCCTCTTTCCGCGATCTCCATGCCTCGAAGGCGACGCAGGGCGCGTTTCGCTCAAGCTCCTTCTCAAGCAGTTTCATGAACGACGACTTTCCCGAGCCCCAGGAGCCTTCTATTGAAAGGGCGAGCGGCGGGCTCGTCATCGGATTCGCGAGGAATTTGGCGACGGCCGCGACGTACGGCGCAAAGCCGCAATAGTCGTCGACGGATGGCCGATCGTTTTCCGCCGAGACGCGTATTGAGATCTGTCCTTTTTTGTCGCTTTTTTCCATTATGTCATCATACGCCCACCTATTTTTACCGTCAACAACAGGAATTAGGTACGCATGACGCGAATACCGCATCCTCAGGAGTCCCCATGATCCGCTATCTGCTGGAAGCGGCGCGGCACTCGCCGTCGGGAGGAAACGAGCAGCGGTATGTTTTCGGGGTCATCGAGGATCCGGATATCCGGGAGAGCATCGTCGCCGTTTCCTACGGGCAGAAGTGGATAGGCACGGCTCCGTTGCTCATCGCCCTTTGCTCCAAGATCAAGGAAGACGAGGAAGGCGGCCGGGGTATTTAAAAGCAGCGGTTTCCAAAATCACCTTGAAAACTCCCATGAAGATCCTTTTGAAAGAAGCCTGATACGGCAATGCATCTCTAGAGACAAAGGACTCATCAGGTACGATCATGAGTTCAAAAAGTTCACGCAACTTGGACTGAGACTGTATTGGTAGATATCCCCCCCTGGCTTTGCGGGTCATTCAATTCATCAAAGAAGAGGGACTCCCGCACGGCATAGTCCGTTCGCGTTCGTCGCGCTCGCCGGAGGAAGGAGCGTATAGGGCCATGCCCGGGGGGAGGCGTCTCGTTTGACAGGCGGGGACGGCGGGAGGAGAATGAAACCATCGCATTACGAAAACTGATTTATGGAGGAAACGTATGCTGTTCGCGCCCAAGGTGTTCAAGCTGGTCGACAAAGGAGATATCGCAGCCATGGAGGCTCTCCTCGCGAAGAAGCCGGAAGAGGCGAACCGCAAGTCCAAGAAGCGGGGTTTGCCCGTGACGGCAGCGGTCAAATCCGGCAACGTCGACCTGGTGAAGTTCCTGCTGGCCCACAAGGGCAAGGCCGACGGAGAATCCCTCTACGAGGCGGTCTGCGCAGCGAACCCGGAACTCGTCAAACTCTGCCTGGACGCGAAGGTGTCGCCGCGCGCCTCGGTGGAGAAGATCCTGGGCCCGCGCCCGGTGTTCGCCCAGGTGTTCTACGCCCTAGATCCGGAACGGGACGAGGCGCGGTACGACGCGTGGTGCATCGCCGCCATCGACCTATTCGCGGCCGCGGGGCTCGGACGCGAACCGAAGTTCCAGAAGGATATCCTGGAGTACTACGGGGACATGTGGGGGTCTTGCATGATACGGCCGACCACGGTGATGACGCGGGCCGTCGTCGAACATCTGGCCGGTACCCTGTTCGACTTCAAGGCGAGCGCCAAGGCCATGATCGAGGCGATCAGCGCGGACAGCCCGGCCCTCGTCGCGCGGCTCTTGGCTCAGGATCCGGCGCTCGCGAACGCCCGGCACGAATCGGACGATGTCCTGGACTTCGCCTCGTTCGGCTATTTCCTCAAGTACGGAGACGAGCGCGACCGCCGGAAGCGGGCTGAGATCATCACCCTCCTGCTCGCGGCGGGCGCGAACGTCGACAAGAAACTGAAAACGAACACCACCGCCTGCTATTCCTTCCTGTGGCGCCTCTTCATGGAGACGGGCTCCGTGGAGGACCCCCTGCTCCCGCGCTTCTTGGAAAAATCGGCGGACGCCCAGGCGCGGTTCCTGTACGAAGAACTCAAAAAAGGCCGCGATTCGCGCGCGCCCTTCGCCTGTTCCAAGTGCGAAAAGCCCTTCATTTTGGAGGATCTGTACAACTACCGCGAGTTGCTCAAGGCGGGAAGGCTCTCGGTTACTTGCCCCAATTGCCGCAAGGACGCGCTGATGGGCACGGTCCGCGCTCTCGCGTTCGCCGACGACGCCGCCTGGGAGGCGATGATGTCGGGCGCCTTGAAGCCGGCATCCAAGTGACGCGATAAAAGGAGAAAGCGGGCGCAGGAGTACGGGAGGACCGGCGCGGGGCTTCCGCGCCGGGACCGGACGGCTACTTCGTTATGATCGTCCGATCGGTCATGTTGCGGAAGGTGAGCACGATGCCCATGGTCGATCCGAGCCTGCCGCGGAGGGGGCAGATGTCGACTTCGGCGAAGAAGCCTTTCGCCTCGCCCTTGCCGGCGACGCGGCAATTCCGGATGGCTACGCACTTGCCCTCGATGAGGGCCATGCTGAGGTTTATCGGGATGGGGGCGCCCGAGGCCTCGTCGGCGATCGAGAGCAAGGACAGGATGGTCGCCCGGAGCGGCTGGGAAGGCAAGCCGAGGAGGGAAAGAGCCGTCGAATTCATATAATCGACCATGCCCGTAGGCCCCGTGACGATGACGCCCTCGCCGATGGACTGGAGGATGTCGTTGAGCATCTCCTCGGTCCGCATGATCTCCCCTAAGTGGGAGGCCTTGTACAGCGCCATCTCGATGGTGGCGAGGAGGTTGCGCTCGTCGAACGGCTTGAAGACATAGCCGTAGGGCTGGGCGATCTTCGCGTCCTCTATGGTCTTCTGATCCGAATAGGCCGTGAGGTAGATGATCGGCACATGGAAGGAATCGGTGATGGCCTTCGCGGCCTCGATGCCGCTCATACCCTCCGATAGGCTTATATCCATGAGGACGAGGTCGGGCGCGAATTCCGGTATCGCCGCTATCGCATCCTCGCCCGTCGTCCTGATCGCGCTTTCTATGCAGCCGTTGTCATCGAGATACGATTGGATCCCGAGCGCGACAAGCTCTTCATCTTCGACTATCAATATCCTTGCTTTTTCCACGGGTATACCACCGATCACGATACTATGGTAAAACGTTCATCGTTGCAACGTTTTCCGGAGAGGGGCATGTTTCGCCCCGGAATGCCCTTGCTCTCCGGCGAGAATAAACCTACAAATACTCTAGTGAAAAATCTTTCTTTAATCATATTGAGAGGATGGGATAACTTGGGAACGCGCGGTCCGATGGTTTTTACCCTTATCGGGATGGGAGCCTTGCTGCTCCTCCTCATTTCGGATTGGGCCGACTGCGAAGGTCGCCGAGGGACGCGCCTCGCCGCGGCGGCGGTTTCGTTGGCGCTTCTCTTCGTCTCGGCGGTCGCCCTGCTTATCCGCCCCGAGCGGCTTGAGC
>JAEWSV010000390.1 GCA_023398155.1 Spirochaetota bacterium | reverse complement strand
GGGCATGACCGGCGTGGTCAACAAGCTCCAACGCATCCTCGGCCTCCGCATTCCCGAGCGGGCCCGCGGACTCTGCGGCCGCGAAGCGTGCGCGCTGAACGAGGACGAGCGGCCGGTGGTCTTCCTGACCCACCTGGAACACCACTCGAACCATACGAGCTGGTTGGAAAGCCTCGCCGACGTCGTGGTCCTGGAGCCCGACGGCGACCTCCGGGTGGATCCCGCGGAGCTTGAAAAGCAACTCAAACTATTCGAAGAACGGCCGCTTAAGATCGGGTCGTTCTCCGCCGGCTCCAACGTCACCGGCGTCCGCCCGCCGTACCGCGAGCTCGCCCGCCTCATGCACCGCGCGGGCGGCCTCGCCTTCGTCGATTTCGCGGCCTCCGCTCCCTACGACCCGATGGACATGCACCCGGCCGACGATCCCGAAGGCTACCTCGACGCCGTCTTCTTCAGCCCCCACAAATTCCTCGGCGGTCCCGGCTCTCCCGGCGTCCTCGTATTCAACAGCAGTATTTACGGAAACAGCATACCCGACGATCCGGGCGGCGGTACGGTCGCGTGGACCAATCGCTGGGGGGAACGACGCTACGTAGCCGATATCGAGTCGCGCGAAGACGGCGGCACCCCCGCCTTCCTCGGCGCCATGAGGGCCGCCTTGGCCATGGAGCTTAAGGAACTCATGGGGACGGAGGCCGTCCGCCGCCGCGAGGCGGAGCTCTTGGACCGCGCCTTCGCCGGTCTACTCGCCATACCGACCCTCAAGATACTGGCCGAAGCCGAGCGGGATCGACTGGGGGTTATCTCATTTTACCTGGAGAAATTACATTACAACCTGGTCGTGCGGCTCCTCTCCGACCGGTACGGCATCCAGGTCCGCGGCGGATGCTCCTGCGCCGGCACTTACGGTCACTATCTCCTCCACGTGGACCGCGAACGTTCACGGGAGATCACCTGCAAGATAGATTCCGGCGACCTAACCGATAAACCCGGTTGGGTCCGCCTCTCCCTGCATCCCACCATGACCGACGCAGAGCTGGACTATTGCATCCGCTCTCTCGCCGAGATAGCGGAGAACGGCGCTTCTTGGGCGGCCGACTACCGCTTGGACCGGAAGCACGGCGAATTCGTGCGGATCGATGGGCGCCAGTTCCGACCGTTTGACGCGGCCGCCCTGTTCGCCCGGGAGGGACTCGCGTAAGCATCCCTGCCGCGCCCTTCGGTTACTGGCGGCATGGGGTAACGCCCCATCCCCAATCGGCGGGACGCGCGCTGTTCCGGATGTTCAGCGTAAGGGTGCGCGCATGAAAACGGCCCGGCTCTCTGGCCGGGCCGTTTTCATGCGCACGGGCCCTTGCGCTGCGACTGAGACAGCGCGCGTCCCGTTGCCCGCGATGGGAGTGCTCCCCCCCTTAGATAACTGTTCCCGGATACAGCACCGCGTTCTTGGGGATGACGATGATGCCGTCCACCACGTGGTAGTTGCCGAAGTCGCCGTCCTGGCGGACGAGGTCGTCGATGCCGATGCGGCAGCCTTCGCCGATGCGGGCGTTCTTGTCGATGATGGCGCCCTTGGCGATGGTGCCCTTGCCGATGCCGATGTCGGGGACGCGGCCCTCGGCGTTGAGGCGGCGCTGGTCCTCGGTCTCGTAGTAGTCGGCGCCCATGCAGACCACGCCGTTGAGGCTGGCCCCGGACTCGATGATGGTACGGATGCCGACTATCGAATTGGAAATCGAGGCGTTCGTGATGATGCAGCCTTCCCCGGCGATGGATTGGTTCATGTTGCTGAAGTTCATCTTGGAGGGGGGAAGATTGCGCATGTGGGTGTAGATCGGGGCCGTCTCGTCGTAGAAGTCGAATTTCGGCTTGAGGCTCGTGAGGTCGAGGTTCGCCTCGTAGAAATTCTTGATGGTTCCGATGTCTTCCCAATAGCCGTCGAAAATGTAGGCGTTCACCTTGAGCTTACCGATGGCCGCGGGGATGACTTCCTTGCCGAAGTCGGGGAGGTCGTTCGCGAGGCATTCTTCCATGGCCGCGGCGTTGAAGATGTAGATGCCCATGGAGGCGAGGTAATCCTTGCCCTTGGTCCTCCGCTCTTCTTGGAGCTCGGCGGGGATCTTGAAGTCGGAGATGTCCCGGTCTTTGCTCGGTTTTTCCAGGAACTCGGTGATCTCGTTCTTCTTGTTCGCCTTGAGGATGCCGAGTTGGGTGGTCTCTTCCTTGGTGACCGCGGTGCAGGCGATGGAGACCGCGGCCCCCGACTCCACGTGCTTGCGGTAGAGGTCGGCGAGGTCCATGCGGTAGAGCTGGTCTCCGGAGAGGATCATGTAGTGCGAGGGATTCTGGGTGCGGAAATGGATGAAATTCTTGCGGACCGCGTCGGCCGTTCCCTCGTACCAGCCCGAATGCTCGAAGGTCTGTTCGGCGGCGAGTATCTCGACGAAGCCTTGGGAGAAGGAATCGAACATATAGGTGTGGGCCAGGTGCATATGCAGGGATGCCGAGTTGAACTGGGTGAGGATATACACCTTCCGTATGCCCGAGTTGATGCAGTTGGAAATGGGTATATCGACGAGCCGGTACTTACCGCCGAAGGGCACCGCGGGTTTTGCCCGAGCCTTCGTGAGGGGATAGAGCCGCGTCCCCTTGCCGCCGCCCAGTACGATCGAAAGCACCTTTTGCATGTTGTTCCTCCGTGATAGCTGTAAAAATAGTATAGGCCCGTCGCCCTCGATCTGTCGACACTTTACGTCCGGCGAGCGGCGGGTTAGTATCGGTCCCGTATGGAAAGTACCGAAGCCCTCGACCGCATCCTTCAGGACCCCGCCTTCGCGCCCTACATCGTGCACAATCGGGTGCTGAAGGCGACCGAGGGCGTCTACGCGCCGTTTCCCGATAACCTGGATCCCCGGATCGCTTCTTCTCTCCGGGCCAAAGGAATAGACCGGCTCTATTCGCACCAGGCCGCCGTGTGGGAAGCCGCGCGCGCGCGCAGGCACGTCGTCGTGGTCACGCCGACCGCGTCGGGCAAGACGCTCTGCTACAACCTGCCGACCCTGCAAGCCCTGCTCGAGGACGAGACCGCGCGGGCCCTCTACCTCTTCCCGACCAAGGCCCTCTCCCAGGACCAGCAGGCCGAGCTCAACGAACTCGTGCTCGGCGGTGAGACCGCCGCAGGCGGTCGATCCGAAGGAGAGACCTCCAAAGGAGGTCGAACCGAAGGCGGAGAGGCCGCGTCGAGCGGCCGATCCGAAGGCGGGGAGGCCGCGTCCAGACGGCCGGCCTTGCCGGTGAAAGTCTGCACCTACGACGGCGATACGCCCGATTCTCTCCGTACGGCGGCCAGGGACTCGGGCCGCATCGTGGTGTCCAACCCCGACATGCTCCACGCGGGCATCCTCCCGAACCATCCCAAATGGATCAAGTTCTTCTCCCGCCTCCGCTATGTCGTGGTGGACGAGGCGCACGCCTACCGCGGCGTCTTCGGGAGCCACGTGGCCAACGTCCTGCGCCGCCTTAAGCGCATCGCCGCCTTCTACGGCGCCGCTCCCACGTTCATACTCTGCTCGGCCACGGTCGGAAACCCCCGGGAGCTCGCCGAGATGCTGATCGAGGAGGAGGTGGTCCTCGTGGGCGAGTCGGGTGCCCCCCGCGGGGAGAAGCGGGTCATCCTCTACAACCCGCCCCTCGTGGACGCGGTGCAGGGCATCAGGCGCAGCGTCATGACCGAAAGCCAGCGGTGGGCTCTCGCCTTCCTGCGCGCGGGGATCAAGACCATCCTCTTCGCCCACTCGCGGGTGCGGACCGAAGTGGTGGCTTCCTACATCAACGAGTCGCTCGAGAACCTCTATACGGACAATTCGAGGATTCGGGTCGAAGCCTACCGGGGCGGCCTCCTCCCCAACGAGCGGCGGGAGATCGAGCGGGGGCTCCGCGACGGCTCCATCCAAGGCGTCGTCTCCACGAACGCCCTGGAGCTCGGCATCGACATCGGGGGCCTGGACGCCTCGGTGGTCGCGGGCTTTCCCGGCTCCTTCAATTCCTTCTGGCAACAGGCGGGCCGCGCGGGGCGGCGGGGCGGCGTTTCGACGGCCGTCTTCGTGGCCTCCTCCTCCCCTTTGGACCAGTTCGTCGCCCGCAATCCCGACTGGTTCTTCC
>JAEWSV010000374.1 GCA_023398155.1 Spirochaetota bacterium | reverse complement strand
CGAAGAACCTGCGCCTCGCCGCCGCGGAAATCGACGCCGCGGTGGACGCCGCGCTCGTAGCCACCGGGCTCGCGGCAAAACGGGCTTCTCCGCCGCGACGTCTATCGGGCGGCGAAAAACGGCGGCTCGCCGTGGCGGGAGTCCTCGCGATGGGCTGCAAAGCCGTCGTCATGGACGAACCCTTCGCGAACCTCGACTGGCCGGGCGTCGTCCAGGTGCTCCGGTCCATCGCCGCGCTCAAGGCCGCGGGTAAGACCGTGGTCGTGCTCACCCACGAGCTGGAGAAGGTGCTCGCGCTGGCCGACCGCCTCGTGATCCTGGACCGTGGCCGCATCCGCGACGACGGGAAACCGGATGACGTCCTTGCCCGCGGCGTCGCACCGTACGGCGTGCGCGACCCGCGGCAGACCTACGAGCGCGTGGAGGACTGTTCATGGCTCGAGTGACGCCGTACGCGTATATCCCCGCTTCGACGCCCCTCCATCGGGCTCACGCCCTATGGAAGCTCGTCGGCCTCCTCCTCCTCTCCCTCGCGCCCTTCGCCTTCGGCGCGCTCGGCCTCGTAGCGGCGGTCGCGGCGACGGTCGCCGCCGCGGCGGTCGCCCGTATCCCGCCGCGGCGCCTTTTCGCGGGCTCGCTCCCCCTCATCGTCGCGACGCTCTTCGTGGTGGTCCTGCGGGCCGTGGTCCTCGCTCCCGGCGACTCACCGGCGCGCCTCGTCGTCATCGACGCCGCGGGGCTCCGGGAAGGTCTCCGGTTCGCTCTCGGCCTCCTCGCGGCCTTCGCGGGGGGAGCCGTCCTATTCGCCACCACCACGAGCGCGGAACTCAGGGAAGCGGTGTCGCGCGCCGAGGAATGGATCACCGCGCCGCTCGCGCGCGCTCTCCGCAGGCTCCCCTGGGCCCCGTGCCGCCGCGCGGCCTCCCGGCTCGAACGATCTAATCTCGCCCTCGTTTTCGCGCTGACCCTCGGCTTCCTGCCGCGCGTTTTCGAGGTGTGGGAAGCCGCTGCCGAAGCCCGCGCGGCGCGCCTCGGCAGGAAGGGACCGCTCGGCATAGCCGCCGTTACGCCCCTCGCCATCGAGCGGCTCATGGAAATGGCGGTTGAAACCGCGCGGGCCATGGAGGCGCGCGGCGCGACCTTGGGCCGCTCTTATCCCGAAAGGGAGGCGAAGATGCGGGCCTCGAGCGGCGCCGCCGCTACCGAAGAGTAGGCGCGGTCCGCCTGCGACAGTTCGATCCGTTCGTCCAAGACCGCGCGGACCGGGCGTCCTGCGATGACGACCGCCCGGCCCGCGAGATAGAGGGCTTCACGCGGATCGTGGGTCGCCGCTACCGCGATACGCTTCTCCCGATCCAAGAGATCGAGCGTCAGGTCCATGAGCTGGATCCGGAGCGGCAAATCGAGCGACTGGAAAGGTTCGTCCATGAGCACGAGGGGAGCGGGATACGCGAAAGCCCGCGCGACTGAAGCCCGCTGTCGTTGGCCGCCCGATAGTTCGTCGGGTAGCGCCGATTCCCGACCCCCGAGCCCCACGGCTTCCAAGAAGACTTTCGCGCGATCTCGAGCGCTCTTCTTTCCGTAAATCGATTCGATCGGGATCGCTACGTTCTCCAGCGCAGTCCTCCAGGGAAAGAGCCGCGGCTCCTGGAACACGAAGGAAACCCGCTTGGGCGTCTTTTCGCTCTCCTCCGCGCCGTCCGCGAGGCGGACGCTCCCGGCGGACGGAAGGAGGAGGCCGGCGATCAGGGCGAGCAACGTGGACTTACCGCAGCCCGAAGGGCCGAGCAGGACCGTCGGCCTGCCCGATTCGGCACGGAATGAAAAACGGGAGAAGAGCGCGTCCCTTCCGTACGCGAACGAGAGGTCGTCAACGACGAGAGTCATGGAGCCCCCTCTTCTTGAATACCGGTAGCGCGAGCTCCGTGAGCGCGGCGAGCAGGACGGTGGCCGCCGTCCAGGCGAACAGCTCGGTCGTCTCCAACATGGCCTTGGCCGACTGCATGCCCGCTCCGAGGGATCGCGCGGGCTGCGCGATGACCTCGGCCGCCACGACGACCTTCCAGCAAAGCGAAAGCGAGCTCCGCGCGCCGGCGAGGAGGTACGGGACGAGCGTCGGCAGGTACAGGTGCCTGAGGCGGGCCCGCCGCGACAGCCCGTACACCCGGGAGGCTTCCAGGAGCCGCTTATCGGCGGAACGTACGCCCTCGGCCGCGTTGGCGGCCATGACGGGAAAGATCATGAGGAAGGACGTAAAGACAGGCGTCCGCTCCTGACCGAACCAGAGCAACGCGATCAAGATGACCGACAGCACCGGCGTCGCCGCCACGACGGCAAAGAACGGGCGTACGAAGGCGCGTACGCGCGCGTCCAAGCCCGAAGCGATGCCCACGAGAGCGGCCACGGGAATCGCGAACGCGAGGCCCGCCGCAACGCGCAAGGTCGATCCGAGGGCTGCGAGGAGGAAGCGCTCCGTGCGCGCGAGTTCCAGGAGAGCGCGCAAGGTCGCGAGCGGCCCGGGGAGAACGAGGGCGCTGTTTACGATCCGAGCGGCGATCTCCCAGACGAACCCGAGCGAGAGGGCTCCCGCAGCGGTCCAAAGCGCCGCGGAGATCGGACGCAGGCTCAGCGCGGCGCGCACCTTCAATAGCGCTCCAGATAGAAGGACGACGGAGGCAGCCGTCCGCCGATGGAGGCCGGCGACGTCTCGAGGAAGACGCGGAGCAGGGCCTCGATAGCGGGCCGCGCCTCGGCCGCGCTCGTGAACGCGTAGGCGCTCTTCGGGATGGCGGCCGCGGCCACCGCCGCCTTGACGCCGAGGCCGTGCTTCTCCACGAGTACCCCCGCCTCGCCAGGATGCGCCCGCGCCCATTCGAGCGAGGCGCGGTACGCGTCGGCCACCGAGCGGACCGCGGCGGGCCGCGCCGCGGCGAAGCGCGCGTCCACGACCAGCAGCGTCATGGGATACGTGGCGCTTCCGCCGACGCGGGCCCATTCGGCTTGCACGTCGCACACCTGCGTGAGCGACGGCCTCCCGAGAAGGGCCATCGTCGCGAAGGGTTCGGGAAGCAGGGCTATGGAGACTCTCCCCGCGATGAGCGCCTGGGCAATTTCCGGATACGCGAGCGAAAAGCCGAGCTTCACGTCCTTTCCGGGCTCGAGGCCGTTGGCGGAAAGGATGCGCCGGAAGACGTTGTCCGGCGTGGCGCCCTGCCCCGCGACCTCCACCGATTTCCCGCGGAGGTCGGCGATGGACCGTACGGACGGATCGGCCGAAAGCAGGTTCAACATGCCGTTGTTCACGACCGCCGCGACCTGGATCGGAACGCCCAAGGCGGCGAGTTTGGCGGCGATGTTCGGCGGCAGGATACCGACCTTCGCTTCGCCGGAGACGAATTTCGCGATCATGAGTTCGACGTTCGCGAGGGCCTCCATGGAAACCAGGATGCCCTCGGCGGTCGGCGGCTCGTCGAACATCCTCACCATGCCGACGCCGGACGGCCCTTTGAGCCCGTATACGGTGAACGTCTTAGCCGCGGACGACGAAGCCACGGACTCCTCGGCAACGAGAGCTCCCGCCGCGGCGAGGAATATCGCAACCAGGATTCGGTACTTAAACATCGAAAGCCTCCGTTCGGAACCCGATTACCATAGCGAAGGCGCGCGATCGCGTGAAGGGGGCGAAAAAAGGGCGCGTCCGGTTTGGACGCGCCCTTCGATAACCGGGAAGGGATTCGGCGGTTACTTCTTGGAATTCCGGATGACGGCCTGGGCCCCGGCGAGCCGCGCTATCGGAACGCGGAACGGGGAGCAGGAGACGTAGTTGAGGCCGGTGCGGTAGCAGAAGTCGATGGTCGCGGGATCTCCGCCTTGCTCGCCGCAGATGCCGACCTTGAGGCCGGCCTTCACGCCGCGCCCCTTGGTCGTAGCCCAGTCCATGAGGATGCCGACGCCTTCTTCGTCCACTGACTTGAAGGGATCGACCTCCAGGACCTCTTTCTGCATGTAGGCGGGCATGAAGGAACCCACGTCGTCGCGGCTGAAGGCGAAGGTCATCTGGGTGAGGTCGTTGGTGCCGAAGCTGAAGAAATCGGCGTACGAGGCGATCTTGTCCGCGAGCAGGGCCGCGCGCGGCACTTCGATCATGGTGCCGATCTGAATGTCGAGCTTGACCTTGGCCTTCTCCAGGACGGACTTGACGATGGCTTCCGCGCTCGGGCGGAGCAGTCGGAGTTCCTGCTCGTCGCAGACGATCGGGATCATGATCTCCGGCTTCACGGGGATGCCCTTCTTCACGCAGTCGGCCGCCGCGAGGGCGATGGCCTCCACCTGCATGTCGTAGATCTCCGGATACGTGACGGCGAGGCGGCAGCCGCGGTGGCCGAGCATGGGGTTCGCCTCGTGGAGCTTGTCGATCTTGGGCTGGAGGTCCTTGGCCTTGACGCCGAGCTGGGCGGCGAGCTCCTCCGTCTCCTTCTTGTCGTGCGGCACGAACTCGTGGAGGGGCGGATCCAGCAGGCGGATGGTAACGGGCTTGCCGCCCATCGCCTTGAAGATGCCGAAGAAGTCCTTTTTCTGCAGCGGGAGGATCTTCTTAAGCGCTTCTTTGCGCGCCTTCTCGTCGTCCGCGAGGATCATGGCGCGGAAGTGGACGAGCTTCTCCTTGTCGAAGAACATATGCTCGGTCCGGCAGAGGCCGACGCCCTGGGCGCCGAACTCGAAGGCCCGCTTGGCGTCCTCCGGCTGGTCCGCGTTGGTGCGGACGTCGAAGCCCTTGACCGCGCCGCGCGCGGATGCGGCGCGGATCTCGTCGCACCACTTGAGGAAGGTCTCCATGTCCTTGCCGATCTTCGGCACCACGACCGGGAGCTCGCCTTCGTAGACATCGCCGGAAGAACCGTCGATGGTGAGCCAATCGCCCTCCTTGAAGGTCTTCTCGCCGACGACCACTTTCTTTCCCTGGACGGAAACGCCCTTGGCGCCGGCGACGCAGGGGGTGCCCATGCCGCGCGCGACGACCGCCGCGTGACTCGTCATGCCGCCCGTGGAGGTGAGGATGCCTTCCGCGACGACCATGCCGCCGATATCCTCGGGGCTCGTGTCCTTGCGGACCAGGAGGACCTTCTCGCCCATCTCCGCCCATTCCTCGGCCTCTTTGGCCGTGAAGACGATGCGGCCGGAAGCGGCGCCCGGGGAGGCGTTGAGGCCCTTCGTGAGGGATTTAGCGGCCTTGAGGACCTTGGGATCCACCATCGGGTGGAGGAGCTGGTCCAGGTGGTCGGGCGACACGCGGAGGACGGCGGTCTCCTTGTCGATGAGCTTCTCGCCCACCATGTCGACCGCGCACTTCACGGCGGCGGCTCCCGCCCGCTTGCCGTTACGGGTCTGGAGGATGTAGAGGACGCCCTGCTGGACGGTGAACTCCATATCCTGCATGTCGCGGAAGTGTTGCTCCATGCGGTTCTTGATGGCGACGAGCTGGTCGTACACCTTCTTGTTCTTCTTAGCGAGGGTGGCGATCTTCTCCGGCGTGCGGATACCGGCCACGACGTCCTCGCCCTGGGCGTTCATAAGGTACTCGCCGTAGAACTCGTTCTTGCCGGTCGAAGGATCGCGGCTGAAGCAGACGCCAGTGCCGGAGTCGTCGCCGAAGTTGCCGAACACCATGGACTGGACGTTGACGGCCGTGCCCTTGAGGCCCTTGATCGCGTTGAGCTCGCGGTATTTGATGGCCCGCTCGTTCATCCAGGAACCGAAGACGGCGTTCGTGGCGCCCCAGAGCTGCTGGATCGGATCCTGCGGGAAATCCACCTTGGCCGACTTCTTGACGATCTTCTTGTAGTCGTCCACGAGCTTTTCCAGGTCTTTAGCGTCGAGCGCGGTGTCGAGCTCAACTTTCTTGGCCTTCTTTGCCGCGGCGAGCGCGCCTTCGAACTCGTCGTGGGGTACGCCCATGAC
>JAEWSV010000360.1 GCA_023398155.1 Spirochaetota bacterium | reverse complement strand
ATGCTCTTCCACACCGACAAGCTCTACGGCAACGGTACGCCGACCGTCGTCGCCAATTTCTTGCGGACCTTCGGCGAAGGGGTAAAAGTCTGCGTCGAGATTTCGCTCATGGCGGCCGATGCGGGTCTCGTATCGCAAGATGAGCGGGTCATCGTAGCGGCGGGCACGGGATGGGGCTTGGACACCGCGCTCGTGATCCAGAGCGGTTCGACGCAGAACCTGAACAAACTGAAAATCAACGAGATACTCTGCAAGCCCCTGAACCTGCGCGACGGCGCGGCGGAAACGCAGGGCGCGGCGGAAGCTCAGGACGCGCCGACCGCTCTGAGCGCCCTCGACTCGATCTTCACGCGCCGCAGCGTACGCGACTTCGAAGAGCGCGCTGTCGAAGGCGAAAAGAGGCGGATGCTCTTTCGGGCGGGCGCGGCGGCGCCGTCCGCGCACGGTAAAAAACCCTGGAAATTCGCCGTGGTGAGCGACCGTGGGGTCATCGGCAAAATCATCGATAAATTCCCGTGGTTCGCGCCCGCCTCAAAAACCGGCTTCAATATCCTCGTGCTCGGCGAGCCCGCCAAGTGCGTCAACCGCGAATACTGGGTCGCGGACTGCGCCGCGGCCACGGAGAACATCCTGCTGGCGGCGCAGGCGCTCGGCCTCGGCGGGGTTTGGATGGGCATAGCCCCCGTGGAAGAAAACATCGCGAACTTCAGGTCGGTCGTCGCCATTCCCGAAGGCCTCGTTCCCTTCTCGCTGATCGCGATCGGCTATCCGAAAGGGGACGGGAAGCCCGTAAAAAGAGAAGTGAGCGCCGAGGAGTTCATGATCGAGGTTTAACCTTATAACTGACGGTCGCGCTCCCGCTACCTGGCGACTCTCCGCGCCGCGGGCGTTTCGCCGTAGCGTTCCTTGAACTTCCTGATGAAGTAACTCTCCGAGGAAAAGCCGCAGGCCCAGCTCACCTCCTTCACCGAAAGACGCGTCTCGGCGAGAAGCTCTGCGGCGCGCTCAAGGCGGGCTCCGGTGATGAAGGAAGCGAGGGCTTCCCCCGTGGTAGACTTGTGGAGGTGGCTCAGGTAGTCGGCGGCGCAGCCGAGCCAGTCGGCGAGGCGCGCGACCGAAAGCTCCGCATCCGTGAGGGACGCGAGCGCGAGAGTCCGGCACTCGGCGATGAGGCGCGGCAGCGGCGCGGCGTACGCTCCGTTCCCCCGCGAAGACGCCTGGGGAGCCGGCGGCTGGGCCTCGCTCGGCACGGAGGCTCGGTCCCCCGCGGGCTCGAGAGCCAGCTCGGCCTCGGCCAAGGCGGCGCCGACGAGGGAGCGAACGAGCGCCTCGGCGGCGGATACCCCGTTCCCGCACGAGTTGAACAGGAAGACGCCCGATCCTGACGCCGCCTCCGCCCCGCAGGAGGAGCGAGCCCCGTCAGCGAGCGTCGTCCGTTCCGCGGCGAGCGCGGCGTCCTGGAGGTAGACCACGGCCGCGCGGACGCGAGGCGAGGCCGGCCGCTCGATGTAGTCGATGACGGGCCGCTCGACCGCGTCGGCTCTCGCCAGGTGGACCGAGAAAACGCCGTTCCCCGCATAGAGGACGAGATTGCGGAATCGCTCTCCGTCGCGGGCTTCGGCCCTTTCGACGTGCGTCACGAGCGCGGGCACCAGGAGCAGCTCGCCCGGCCTGAGGACGAGCTCCGCCGTCGGGAAGGTGAAGACGGTCCTTCCGGAGAGCTGGAAGAAGAGCTCGCCGTGCACGTGGAAATGGCCGCAGTCGGGAGGGCGCGGGCGCGCCTGGGAGAGCGGGATGGTCAGGGGCGTAGTCCCTCCGGCAAGACCTTCCCTACAAATTTTCATGACGTTAAGGAGCTCTTCCCTCTTCGCATCGATCCTGGACACCTAAGAAATTTACTATGCTTCGCCGCTCGGGGCAATACGTCGGCGATCGTTCCGGCCGCGCCATACGTATACTCGTCTTCAGTGAGGAGTTCAGCATGAAGACATCGATCAACGTCGTCGTTTGGAACGAGTTCGTCCACGAGCGCGAACATGAGGACGTGCGCCGCGTCTATCCCGACGGCATCCACGCGGTCATCGCGAAGGGCCTTGAGGAAGCCGGCGGTTTCACCGTCCGAACGGCCACCCTCGATCAGGACGAGCACGGCCTCACGCAGGAAGTCCTTGATAACGCGGACGTCCTCTTCTGGTGGGGACACATGGCCCACGACAAGGTTTCGGACGAAATCGTCAGCCGGGTGAAGGAGCGGGTCCTCCAGGGTATGGGCCTCATCGTCCTCCATTCGGGCCACTATTCCAAGATCTTCCGCTCCCTCATGGGGACGACCTGTTCCCTCAAATGGCGCGAAGCCGCCGAGAAAGAACGGCTCTGGGTCGTGGAGCGCGCCCACCCGATCGCCGCGGGCCTCGGAGAATATTTCGAACTGCCGCACGAGGAGATGTACGGCGAACGTTTCGATATCCCTGCCCCGGACGATCTCGTGTTCCTCTCCTGGTTCCAGGGAGGCGAAGTCTTCCGCTCCGGCGCCTGCTGGAACCGCGGCGCGGGAAAGGTCTTCTACTTCCGCCCCGGCCACGAAGCCTACCCCACCTACTACGATCCGACCGTGCGCAAGATCCTGGCGAACGTGGCCCGCTGGGCCGCCGCCACCGTCCGCATAAGCGACGAAGCGCCGAACGTCGCGGCCCTCGAACCCCTACCCCCGCCCCCGGCGGAGTTCGGTTCGGCAGGGGTGGTCCAGAGCGCGGAGGACATAGGATGAAAGCGGCGAACGGAAAGAAACTGCGCGTCGGCGTGATCGGCCTCGGGATCGGGAAGAGCCATATCGAAGGCTACCGTTCTTCGGCCGCCTGCGAGGTGGTCGCCGTCGCCGACGCCGATCCGGCCAGGCTCGCGGAGATCGGGGACAAGTACGGCATCGCGGAGCGCTACGAGACGGGGACGGAGCTCATCGATAAGGCTGGTTGCGACGTGGTGAGCGTCGCGGTGCCGAACAAATTCCACAAGGAGCTGACCATCCGCGCCCTCCGAGCGGGGGCCCACGTCCTCTGCGAAAAGCCCATGGCCATGAACGCGGGCGAGGCCCGCGAAATGCTCGCGGCGGCCGAAAAAGCGAAGCGCCGCATCATGATCAACTTCTCCTACCGCTTCACCGCCCAAGCC
>JAEWSV010000331.1 GCA_023398155.1 Spirochaetota bacterium | reverse complement strand
GTCGCCTGGAGTAGGTAATAGTGGAGCGCGCCGAGTGCCACCTTTTCGGCGATGACCGCGGGATCTCCAACCGCCTCTTCCCGTTCCTTCTGGCGGATTTCCTCCAAGGCCATCGACTTGAGGCTATCGATAAGGTCGTCGGCGTCCACGACGGTTCCCTCGCGGCTCTTCATCTTGCCCTCGGGGAGGTTCACCATGCCGTAGGAAAGATGGTAGAGCGAGGATGCCCAATCGTAGCCGAGCTTCTGGAGCACGCGGAAGAGGACCTTGAAGTGGTATTGCTGCTCGGAGCCCACCACGTAGACGAGGCGATCGAAGGGCCAGTCCTCGTGGCGATGTATGGCGGTTCCGATATCCTGCGTCATGTAGATGGCGGTTCCGTCCTTGCGGAGCAGCACCTTCTTATCCAAACCCTCGTCGGTAAGGTCGATCTGGACGGAGCCGTCGCTCTCCCTGAAGAAGACGCCCGACTCCAGCCCCTTGAGGACCTCGTCCTTGCCGAGCAGGTAGGTTTGGCTTTCATAGTAATACTGGTCGAAGGATATGCCGGTGCGTTCGTAGGTGGCCTTCATGCCGCCCACGGCCCAACCGTTCATCTTCTTCCAGAGTTCGATGGTCGCGTTTTCGCCCGCCTCCCACTTACGGAGGAGGTCCTGCGCCCGTTCCTCGGCGGTCGGATCTTCCTTGGACAGCTTATGGAAACGGACGTACCAATCGCCGACGAAGCGGTCGCTCTTCACGCCCTCGCTCTCCGGCGTCTTGCCTTCCCCGAATTCGGAATAGGCGAGCATGGATTTGCAGATGTGCACGCCGCGGTCGTTGATGATACAGACCTTCCGGACCTCGGCGCCGCAAGCGGCGAGGATGCGGGACACGCTTTCCCCGAGGGCGTCGTTCCTGAGGTGGCCGAGGTGGAGGGGCTTGTTCGTGTTGGGGCTGGAGAACTCCACCATGACGCGCTTACCCGCGAGGGTTCCGGGTCGCCCGAAGCCGCTCAGCGGATCGAGGGCCGCCCGCAGCGTTTGCTCCGCGACGGCCGCCTTCGCCACGCGGACGTTCACGTACGGGCCTTCGGCGGCGGCCTCGCCGATCGCGCGGGCGGCGGAGTCTGAGGAAAGCTTAGCGGCTACGGCCTGGGCGATCTGGGGCGGGCCCTTGCGGAGGAGCTTGGCGAAGGGAAACATGGGGAAGCCGAGGTCGCCGAGTTCCGGTTTCGGCGGCGTCTCCGCGACCACGCGCTCCGCATCGATCGTTTCGCTCGACCCCATCTCCGCCGCGACGCTTTGAAGCGCGGAAGCGACGGCTTGCCGCCACGCGTCCTTGATATCCTGCATTATAGATTCTCCTCGCGCAGCCGTCCTACGACGGCCGCCATGCGCGTGTAGCGGTCCCCTTCCCTGCGGAAAGACCCGAGCCGCTCATCGGTAAACGTACAATCCTCGCAAACGGCGAGGTCGCGGACGCCCGCGGCCGCGAGCAGCCGAGCGTTGGCGGCCTGGAGGTCCAAGAAGGCGCGGCCGCCCTCCCGTCTGACCACCGGGCCGAGGGGGAACCCGGCTGATCCCGGTTCGCCTTCCTCGCCGAATTCATCCAAGAAAACGGAAGCGCGCCCCTCGTCCACGCCGTAGCAGCAGGACCGGATGCAGGGCCCGAGAATCGCGGCGACGGCTTCCGCCCGAGTACCCCAGCGCTCCGACATGAGGGCGAGCGCCGCGGCCGCGATGCCCGTTCCCTTCCAACCGGAATGGACCAGCGCGAAAGCGTTCCGTTCGGTATCGAAGAGGAACACCGGAAGGCAATCGGCCACGGTAACGGCCAGGGCGAGGGATTGATCGTCGGTGGCGAGTCCGTCACCCGGACGAGCGCCGTCCTCTCCCGCCACGGCGACGTCGCGCGTATGCGTCTGCACGCGCGAACGTACGCGGCCCGCCTCTAATCCGATTTCCCGGAAGAACCGCGTTCGATTCGGATTCTCTTCGTCCGGAAGATAGCGCATATCGCCGAGGGCGCGACCGGAAACCGCGCACGAGATACCGCTCAACGGGAGGCCTTCCACGATGAAAGGGAAACGGGCATAGCCGCGAGCCGGAGAAAAGTCGAGCTGGAAAAAATGAACGCGCATGCTCTAGCGGCCCGACTCCATGGTTTCGATCTCGCCCAGCATTTGTATCGTTTTCTCGATCCTTTGTAAAGCGTTCCGGAGGGAGGAGATGAGCGTACCGTTCCGGCTCGTGAGGCCGCCCATGTTGGCCATACCGTCATAGCGGCCGCCCGCGTCATCGCCGAGGATACCGCCGAGCACGTTCGCGAGCGTCTTGAGGGCTTTCTTCGCCGTTTCCGCGATCGCGTCGGCCTCCATCTCGGCTTCCTGCGTCAGGATCTGGATCTTTCGCCGTTTCGCGGGCAGCGAGAGGACCTCGGTCCGCGCCAATGCGTACCGTTTACCGAACTCGCCCTCGGCGGCCAACTTCAAGTCAAAACCACGGATCGCGTCTCCGAGTTTAAGGATATCGTTGTAGGCTTCGGTGAATTCGGCTCGGTTCTCCCGTTTATAGAACTCCCCATCGATGAGGATGGTCTTGAGGGGTTTGTTGATCTCTTCCACGAAGACGCTTCTCTGGAAACCCGCGAGGAACGATAAGGCGAAAGCCGCGCGGATGGGGAGGCCATCAGGATTCGCCGCCGAAAGCGCGTATTCGAGATGCGGTGGCGACTTTCCCTTGAGGAAGGAGGAAATGCCCTCGGACAACTTCTCGCGGCGCCGGCCTTTGACGTAGGCGGCGAAGGCCTCTTCTTGATGCTTACGCCAGAAGTCCCTATAGAC
>JAEWSV010000319.1 GCA_023398155.1 Spirochaetota bacterium | reverse complement strand
GCTCAAGCTCGGCCATGAGGTCAAGATTTTCTTGATGAGCGCCGGCGTCGAAATCGAAAGCATCACTCACGAGAAATACAACGCGAAGCAACAAATTGACGATTTCGTAAGGAATAAAGGAATCGTTTTGGCCTGCGGGACCTGCATCAAGGCGCGGAGCGGCGACGGCACCGACGTCTGCCCGATTTCCACCATGAACGACTGTATCAAGATGGTGGAGTGGGCGGAACGAGTGATTACGTTCTGATTCCGTAGAGCAGCCGCTACCCCATTCGAGCCCGCGGACAATGAGTTCCATGGGATTCCCTCTTCGTCCCTCCATTGCAGAGACGAGGGTGCGGCATCGTCCAGGAACGCTAGCGGCCCGCCGAGTCGATTTCACGTTCCATGGCGTTGGCGTAGATCCGTTCGACTTCCTTCCGCGGCACGATAGCGCGCATCGCGGCGGAAATGGCGACGATGCCGACAATATCGATCAACAGGCGGGCGAGCGCGAAGCGGACGCCGAGGGAGCGCATCTCGAAGAGCAACATCGGTATTTTGGTGGTGGACCAGGCGCCGATGAAGATGAGTATGTTGTCGAAGGAGGCGCCCTTCTTCATGAGGACTGCCGCGACCGGGAATGCCCCATAGAGAGGACCCGCCGCGGCTGACCCGAGCGCGAAGGCTATTGCCTTTCCCGCGAGTCCCGACCGTTCCCCCAGGTAGCGGATGAAGGTCTCCCGAGGTACCCAGACGTCCAGGAGCCCGAGGAGGAGGAAGATGGGAGGGATGACCAACAACATTGTTCCGACCTGATTCGCGAGCGACTCGTAAGCCGCCGGAGCTGATTCAGGAAAAAGTAGAACGAAGGCGGCGAAGGCTGCGGCGGCGACCATAGCTGGTACGTACTTCCTCATAGAGCCACCGCCCAAGCGACGAAAAAGGCCGCCCCGTAGGAGAAGAGGAGCGCCAAGGCGTTCCGCGTCACGGCGGCGCGCTTGCCGAAATATTTAATCTCCATCGGCAGCGTCACTACTCCGACCATCATGAGAGAGGACACGAAGGCCGCTATCTGCAGCGTCCCCGCTCCGCCCCGCAGGAGCTCACCCGCCGCCGGAAAGGCGACGAACCCGGGGATCAGCGTTATCGATCCCAGTAGTCCTGCGACGACGGTGCCGACCCATCCGGAATCGTTTCCGATGAAGCGGGAAATAGTCGCGGGGTCCAGCATCGCCAAGCCCATTGAGATGGCGATGACCACCGTCGCCATCTGCGGCAGGATGCCCGCCAGCGCTTTAAGGCCCTTCATCGCCGCCGCTTTCGTCTTCTCGCGGCTTTTCGTCAGCGACACGGCAAAGAAGACCGCCGCTATCGCGTAAGTGAATATCGCGTCCATTCCTTCCCCTTCTCAAAAACTTAGCTTCGCGCCGAGATAGACCCCGTCGTTGTCGCCGTACTGTCCGAAATCGCCTTCGTCGCCGAGGAAAACATAGGCTCCGGCGAAAAGCTCGAGCGCGTCGGAGGCGTCCCAGGTGAGCTTCGGTTTGACCAGGGCGTTGAGCGGATCGAACGCCATGTAGGAAAAGAGTTCCGCGGTCAGCGTCTCGCGCAGGAAAGTTTTGGCGACGACGAAGGTCGCCGTGTTCTGGACGGCCTCCTCGATTAGATCGTCTTCATGGTCCAGAATGAGGTCCTGGATGAACTGGAGTCCGAAGGAATATCCGGCGATGGAGAAGTCGGTCCCGACCAGGTACTGGACGGCGTTCTTTTCCGCGTAGCCGTCGGCGTAGACCGTCGGATTGCCCTGGTAGCGTTTGTCGGCATACCACGCGCCTTCGCCGCGTAGCACCAGCGGCCCGAACGTGCCCGAGGCCGCGGCGCCGACGGCGGCGGTTCGGTAGTACTCAGGCCGCACGGTCAAGGCAGTGATGCCGACGCCGGGGGTAATCGACTTGTCCGTCACTGCGAAGGAAGGGGTATCGTTCCAGAACCAGCCGCCCATGAGGGATAGGTCGAAGGAATCGCCCAAGTAGGAGTACTTGGCGAAATACTCGCCGTTCTCCAGCGCGAATTCCGGGCTGTTGGAGTCCAGAATGGTAGGCGCGATAGGAAAGGGCATCGTGGACGCCCAGAGCGAGTCGGAGGCTGGGGAGATGGTCGGGGTAAACCAGGGTAGCCAGACCAGCTCGATCCCGTGGACGCCGAAATACGCATCCGCCCGGACGCCGGTCACCGCGCGACGGAGCTCTTCGAAGTCGGGCACGAGAAATTGGGAAAGGTCCTTGGGCGACACGAGATCGGTGATGAAGACGCCGTCGGCCTTTCCCCAGATCACCTGCTGCTTCCCGAAGCGGAGGTCGAAGCGTTCCCCGGAAAAGTCGATATAGGCTTCCCGGAGGTCGACCGGCTCCACCGCGCCTTCCCGTTCGTACAGGACGGGATTCGCGAAGAGGCCCGCGTTGTCCGTTCTGTAGGAGAGGCGTAGGTCGAGGGTATTCTCGGTGATGAAGTAGCTGCCGTCCTCGACCAGGGCTCCGACCTTCGTCCGGCCGTACCCGTTGAGCGTCGCGCCCTCCTGGGCGCCGAGCGACGCCGCGGCCAGCAACGCGGCCGCCGCGAACAGTGTGCGCTTCATCACAGCCCCCTCGTCATGGCGCGCTCGGTGAACGCGTCCTCGCCGATGCCTGAATCGACGGCGACGTCGGAGAACTCCATCCGCGTGCTCGTCTTCTTCTGGACATTGCGCATTTCCGTCTTAGTGATAATCCAGACGCCGGCTACCTGCTCGGTCTCGGAAATGCGGAGAGTCTTGAGCAAGGCACCGCGTTTGTCGTAGTAGTCCCGCTTGACGCCTATCGGCTTCGCCTTGGAAATCCAAGTCACCTTCTTTGAATAGAGATCCTTCGGATCCTTCGGGACGCTTTCTACGATCCAGCATTCCTCGCCGTCGACGGATTCGGAACCGGTCAGCTTGTGCGCATCCTCGGACGGGTGCCGGTCCCCCAGGTCGTCGTAGGTGAAGTCGGAACCCATGAAGGCGTCGGCACGGCCTTCGGAGGAGATGCGCTTTACGCGCTTGAGCGCCGGCAGGTAGATCCACTGGTCGTCGTTCCGGCCCGCTTCCTCGTAGCTCCAGTTCATGAACGAGGTCCCGCGCACGTCGGCCGGGCTCTGGAAGACCATGAGCTTCTTGTCGCCGGAGGTGAAGCTGCCGGAAATCTGCTTGATCGAACGGACACGCTCCTTGCCCCGCGCGTCGACGAGCGTCATCGTCAATACGCCGCTTTGGTCCTTGCCCTGCGGCCGGTCGTAGACGGCTTGGACGAGTTCCGCGCCGGAAGGGTCCGCGGCGAAGGCGGCCGCCGCGACGAAGAGGGCCGCGGCCAGTGAGATGGTTCGTTTGAGCATTGCGTTCATGATCGTTTCTCCTTGAATTCGGTGTAGAATTTCCTCATGACGAGGAACATGATGGTGACGGTTCCCGCGAAGGCGGTAACCATGTTGAGCGATACGAGGGCGCCAACCTGCCGGTTTGGCGGGAAGACGGAGAAAAGCAGCACAAGGAAGCCGGCGATGACGATGGCCGCGTTGAGGAACACGGCTCGGCCGGTCAGGCTCATCGCGAAGCGTCCCGCCTCTTCCGGCGCGTCGCCTTCGCGCAGCCTTTCCCGGTAGCGCTCGATCAGGTGTATCGCGTAGTCCACGCCGATACCGACCGCGATGCTGGAGATCAGCGCCGTGGAGGTGGTGAGCGGCAGGCCGAGGAGCCCCATGGCGCCGAAGTTCACCAGGATCGAGAGCGCGACCGGAACGGTGCCGATGAGGCCGAGCATGACGCTGCGGAACATGACGCTCACGAGGATGAAGACGATCAGCACCGAGAGTCCGAGGCTGCTGATCTGTCCGTCTAGAATGAGTCCCGAGAAGACCATGCTCTTATAGCCGGACCCCGCGTAGAGGATCTCCACGCCGCGTTCGGCCAAGCGGTCGGCGTAGGAATCGACGAAGTCAACGACGGCGCGGATGGTCCGCGAATCGTCGCTTTTGAGCTGCACGGTCAGGTTGGCTGACCGGTACTCGTTGTCCACGACCTTCCAGAGGTTATCCGGATCGCCGGACATCTCGTAGAGCAGGAGGTACTGGGCGACCATGTCGGCGCTTTCGGGGATCGCGTCGAACTCGGCGCGGTCTTCGTGCATGACCTTGTTCATTCGCGTGAGGTAGTCGACGATGGACACCGAGTCGCCGACTTTCGGTTGGCCGCGCACCGCATCCTGGATTTCGGCCAGGATCGACAGCAGCGCGGGGTCCTTGAACGCGTCGGCATTCTCCGCCTCCAAGATAGCGTTAAGCGTCGAGGTGCCGCCGAAGTGAGCGTTCATGAAGGCGTCGGTGCGGACGATGTCGCTCGATTTCTCGAAGTTGTCCAGGAAGCTCGAATTGATCCACACGCGGGAGACGCCGATGGCCGCCAAGACGACGACGGCGAGCGCCGCAGCGATGACCGTCTTGGGACGCGCGAGCACCCCATCGGCGAATCGAGTACCGAAGCCCTTCCGGGGTGCGGCCGTTTCCGCGACGGGATCCTTCTTGATCCGCCTCTTCCCCGCGCCGAAGAGGACAACGCCCGCGGGAATGAGAAGCATCGAGAGGAGCAGCGCCGCGAGGACGCCGAAAGCGGCGAAGAGGCCGAAGAACTTCACGGGGTACACTTGGGAAGTCACCAAAGACGCGAAGCCCGCCATCGTCGTGAGCCCCGCGAACAGGACCGGATTCCAGATGACGTCGACGACGTTATCCGCGATTTCTTCCCTTCCGGCTCCGGGATGCTCCGCGGCGTAGAAATCGATCTGGTTGTAGAGGTGTATACCATAGGCAACGCCGATCGCGATCAGCATGACCGGGATCATGATGGTGACCGTGTACACCGGCACCCCCAGACCCACCATCAGCGCGAAGGTCCAAACCGTACTGAACAAGACAACCGCCAGTGCGATGAGCGCGCGGAGCGGACTCCTGAGGACGAAGAGCAGGGCCGCGGCGATCACCAGGATCACCAGAGGGCCCATCCGGGCCATGTCGCGTGGGCCCAGGATCGCCATGGTGCCTTCCACGATGGGCCGGCCCGCGACGCGCAGCGTTTCCGGTCCTTCGTGCGTTTTCGCCAGCGCGAGGATGCGGTCGTACAGATCGCGGGAGAATACGCCGTCGGCCAAGTCCACCAGGATGAGTGCCGTCTTCTCGTCGGCAGACACCAGGCGTCCGCGCACCATCTCGTTCGCGCGCACCGCGTCCCGCACCGCATCTGCCTCCGATTGCTCCGCGGGCGCCTCCACGTAGAAGTCGCGCACGTCCAGGCCTTCCACCGTCCCCAGGATGTTCTCAGCCGTGTGCAGGGAGCGGATGTCCGCCTCCTCGATCTCGTCGAAGGCGATCAGGTCCTCTTCGATGCGGATGATCTTATCCAGGGTCGCCGGGTTGAAGACCGTTTCCGAGTGCTCGATCGCGATGAGGATGGCATCCCGGATCATGAAGCGTTCTTCGGCCTCGTCGCTGTAGACGAAGGCCGGGTGATCCTTAGGCATGTACTCGTCCAGGTTCGTTTCCATCCGCATCCGTGACGTCACGACGAAGCCCGAAAGGATCGTCAATAATAACGCGGCGACGAAGACGACCGCCGGATTCCGCGCGGCCCGCTTGAATAACGCTTTCATCGTTCCTCCTTCAATCGTGGAAAGTTATCGATAACTCACTTCGCACAGACAGTAAACGATCTGACCCTGGCCCATCACGCGCGCAGTATGGCGAGCGCGTGGCTTATGAACTCGTCCGTCCGCACGGCCAAGTCGAAAGACGCGCCGCGGAGGCGCCAGGTCGAGACGAGCAGCCGGAAGCCTCCGGTGAGCATCAGGGCGGCCGTCTCCCCGTCGACATCGAGCCGCAGGAGGCCTGCGTTCTTCCCTTTGTCGATTTCCTCCCGAATCATTTCCTGCGTCCCCGATATGATCGTCGCGACGCGCTCGGAAAGAACCTGGTCGTGGCGGAACAGGTCGTCGGAGAAGAGGACGGCCATCAGCGCCGGACGGTTCGCGAATTGCCGTGCGTGGGTCCCGAAGAACGAGGAAAGGGCGGTCAGGGGATCGCTTCCAGCCGTACGAGCAGCGGAAACCGCTCCGCTGCGGGTCGTTTCGAGTTCGTCGAGCACGGCGGATAGTATGTCCGACTTGGAAGCGAAATGCTTGTACAACGCCGGCTCGCTGACTCCGACGACCGCGGCGATGCGCTTCATCGTCAGTTCCTGTATTCCTTGCGCGTGGATCAATTCCAACGCCGCTTCGATGATTTCCCGCTGCCTGTCGCTTCTCGCCATAGTCGCCCACCTTAAGGTTGGTTATCGATAACTAACCTAATAGATTGACGACTCTTCGTCAAGTGTTTCCTATCGGACAAGTAAGCAAACTTTTCATGAGCGATTGTATCGCCATAAGCCCGTGGCAGAGAAAGTGATTGCACCCTAGCGATACCACGGGGGTCGCCCCTCGTTTTTTGGCTGGACCCTTTCTGTATAAGAAATCTCGGTATATCCTCGATATACCGGGATGTTGTTTCGGCGCAGCCGGTCTGTCTCGCCAGGGTTGGGACTATGCGGCCTTCGTCTTCAGTACCACCATATTGCCCTTCGGTCGCGTCACGAGGAAACCGTCCCGATTCTTGAACCGGAGGAAGAGTTCTCCGTATTCCATGCTCCCGGTAGCGCCATCGAATCTATTGATCTCGCTGCCTTTCCGGTCGCCGTGCTGTGCTCGATTCCCCTTCATGAATAGTGCGAAGGCGGTGTTCACTCCGATATCGGCCCTCGGCGGCAGGATCGAGGTGTCGTAGTACGGGTATAGGTCGCGCTTACCAAGCGTCGCTTCCGTCGAATACCGACAAATGGGCCTTCCGTCGGCGTCTTCCAAGAGCGCCCCGTGGTTGTGATTCGCCGCCGGATTGAGGGCAAGGGCACTCTGATTCTTTACGCGCTCATCGTAAAGCTCCCTAATTCGCCGGTTCTGATAACCGATGCAACGGCTTGTACTGTAGTTGAATGCGCGCATGCCACCTTTATGGGCATGGACTTCTTTCAAACCGACGGCCGCTTTCTTTCTCCGTGAAGTCAACGCATCAAGAGCGGAGGAACTCTTTCTCTCCTCCGCCACAAGCTTATCCCGCCGGCGAAGCCATACGCCTTGTAACAGCAAGTGCATATCCTCATCCCCGCGAGGCCGGCATATTAGGTGCCGGCCCGCTGATGTTACACGAACGACGTCCGACACGATCAAGATGAGCTTCATTACCCGCCAGTCCACTACCCGCCAGCGGGGGCCGTATTCCCTCAAAACGAATTTCAGAAAAAACACCACAATGAGCGGAATGATCCGTGCACCCTCGATATTGGCAATAAGCTCCGCCACGGTTACTCCTTCAGGGTTTATCCCAGTCGTGCCTTCTCATGATCCACTGAAATGGGAAAAGGTGGTATAGGTATAAACCCCCAGAAAAGGCACAAACCCGCCCTTTTTTGAGGGCGGGGCAAAGCAAATACTCCGAAATCGGTCGCGTTAGCTCACCAGTGCTTCAATCTTGCCTAAACGCTTTTCGTGCTTCTCCCCACGCGCCCGGGCATAGGCTTTATGGCCGGAATACCTTTCGCTCCCCGATGCTCGCTTTGTGCACGCGTTGAACTTTTCATCGGCGTTATACTCGCCCGCCGTTTCGCCGCGGGCGTAAACGGGAGCAGTTCTTCCTGGACCTGTCGGACTTCCGTGAACTGCGCGGAATCGTAGTGCGTGTAATGTTCGGTCATCCCCTGCGTCTTGTGGCCGGTTACGGACTTCACCTTGCTATCCGCAACGTTTGCCATGCGCAACATGGTGTTGAAAAAATGTCGCCAACCGTGGAAGGAGATGTTCCTCTGTTTCCGTTCCGCCTCGTCGATCCCAATATTTCTGAGCGCCGCATAGAAGGCCTCGTACACGGCCATGCGTAGGAGCGGCGTCTTCCCACCGTTGGAGGAAAAAAGAAACCCGTCCCCGTTTATCTTCTTGAGCTGCGCCAGATCGCGTTGGATCGCCTGCGGAATCGGAACGTTGCGGCTGTCGTGGGTCTTGGTTTCGCCATACCCGAACGCCGTGTACTGACTGCACACGTTGATATAGCCCTCTAATACGAACTCGGCACGGAGTCCGAGTACCTCGCCGAAGCGCATTCCCGTACAGGCCGCAAGCTTGTTCGCTACATACGCCATGTACTCATCGCCCCACACCTTCCGCCAATTCGCGGGGAAGATTTTCTTGACCTCGTCCGCCTTGAGGATGTCGATGGTCTTGGTGTCCTTCTGGAGCTTTATCACTTGAAGCGCCGGATTTGTTTTAATGAACTTTTGCCGCACCGCTTCGTTGAGCATCGTAACGAGAATGCTCAAGAAGGTGTTCGCCGCATTATTACTGAAACCCTTCTCAGCATACGAAGTGAGCCACGTGTCGATATTGTATTCGGTAATTCGATCCAATCGCTTTTTTCCGAAATACGGGAGTATATGATTGTGCAACCTACGCCACGCGCTCTTCGCGTAAGATTTGGTGATCTCTCGTCGACCCCTTCGTTTTTTCAAGTAAGGACACGTATCCCATTCCCACCAACCCTTTGCGAAAATATCGAAGGTCGGGATCTCGCGGGTCTGCGGCATGAGCCGGCCCTCGCGCAATAACTGGTTGCAGTAATTCCGCGCCGCGGTCTTCGTCCGCTTTCCGGTGGAATGGCCGCAGATCCTATTGCCATCGTCATCGTAAATCTGGTAGTAAAACACTCTTTTCCCGGACTTCAGTTTTCGTTCATACAGTGTAAAAGTCTCTCTGAGCCGCATATTTCCCCCTCTTGCAGGATAATGTAGACACTGCCGCCAACACTCCGCCTTTTCAGACTTCGTAAATCCGATTTGAGGAAAGCCAATTCGTTATTAATAAAGGATTACACGGAACCTGGAAAAGTGTGATAGGGAAAAAGCCCCACTACATGGCGCTTCCCAGGTTAAGCGAAATGTTAGATTGACGCCTTCGGCGCGTAGAGAAATGAAGTGTTATCCCAAAAAACACGCCAATTATTTTGCAATGAAAGATTGATAAAAAATCCTACATCATTAAAAATTGTTTACTGGTTGAAAGAACTAAATTAAAGGAATATTCACTCGAGTTGATTTACAAATTTGGTAATGAATAAATGTTATATTATTTGCCTAAGGTTTACTAATGAATGATAAATCCCTCTATGTTTTAGCTGTCTATGATTCCATCACAGCACTAAACATTTCAAAATTGCAAAATAGATTATATGATAGTGGATTCAGTGGAACTCAGACAAAAGATATTCCTCATCATATTACATTAGGGACTTTTCCTACTGAAAAAGAAAATGAATTAGTCCTATTACTAAAACGTATTTCAACAGAACTTAAGGAATTTTACCTATCATTTAATCATATAGGTATTTTTGGAGGATCAAAGGTTCATTTTATTGCACCTGACACAAGTGCAAACTTATTAAAATTAAAGGAATGTTTTGGAGACAGTAAGAATTGGACACCTCATTCAACATTATTAATTGATGAACCAGAAAAAGTAATCAACGCACTACCAATTGTGATGAATAATTTTAATTCTTTCGATGGCAAAATAAAATATCTATTTCTATATGAATTTTGGCCAACAAGGCATATATTAACAGTTTCTTTACAGGAATAGTTAGAAGAAATCTAACAATCGCTTCAACTTGAGTCGGCGCCCTAAAGCCTGGATCTACGGACACTAGCCTGGAAACACAGGCACCAACCAAGTTAAGCGAAATGTTAGGACGACGCGCTTCGCGCGCGGGGAGAAAAATAAATGGATAACGTCAATATTTTTTCGCACATTTATCGGTGGCATCCCATCCGGTAAGTGCGAGCTACGCTTCCAGTAGCTGGTAATTAACCATGCCGACCAGCCTCGACATATCCATATAACGG
>JAEWSV010000289.1 GCA_023398155.1 Spirochaetota bacterium | reverse complement strand
ATCCAGGACATTCCGGCCATCACCCGCATGGCTAAAGCCGCGGGAGCGTGGATGCATACCGACGCGGTCCAGGCTGCCGGTAAGATACCGGTGAACGTGGACGCGCTCGGCGTGGATTACCTAACGTTGTCCTGCCACAAGATTTACGGCCCGAAGGGGGTCGGAGCCCTCTACGTCAGGAAGGGCGCGCCGCTCGAACCGCTCATCAGGGGCGGGCACCAGGAAAAAGGCTTCCGCGCCGGCACTTACAACAACGGCGGCATCCTCGGCTTCGGCGTCGCCGCCGAGCTCGCCCTCCGGGACCTGGAAATCTACGGTAAGGAGACCCGGCGGCTCAGGAACGCGCTGCGCGACGGCCTCCAGGCTCGCGTGCCCAACATCCGCGTCAACGGGCACCCGCACGACGTCCTCCCGAATACGCTCGACGTATCGTTTCCCGGCGCCGAAGGCGAAGCCATCCTCCTGTCCCTCGACCTGATGGGCATAGAGGCTTCCACCGGCTCCGCCTGCGCGTCGGGTAGCCTGGAACCTTCCCACGTGCTCATGGCTACCGGCGTGGGCCCCGAGCTCGCCCACGGTTCCATCCGCTTCAGCCTCGGCAGGGATACCACCGAGGAGGACGTCGCGTACGTCCTCGATACCGTTCCGCCAATCATAGCCCGCCTGCGGGCTATGTCCACCGTACATTGATCAGGAGACGGCAATGACCGAATGGCTCTACTCCGACGTGGTCAAGGACCACTTCATGAATCCCCGCAACGTGCTCATGGACGACGAGTCCAGTTTCCCCGCTGACGCGAGAGGTCTGACCGGCAACATCAAGTGCGGCGACCAGATGCTCATCCTCCTCAAGGTCGTTGACGACGTCATCACGGACGTACGCTGGAAGACCTACGGCTGCGCGAGCGCCATCGCGTCCACGAGCATGCTTTCCGAGGTGGTCAAGGGGATGAAGCTCGAGGACGCCTACTACATCAAGCCGGACCAGATAGCGAGCCGGCTCGGAGGCCTCCCCGAGAACAAGATCCATTGTTCCGTGCTCGGCGATAAGGCCCTGCGGGCGGCCATCGACGACTACCTCGCCAAGACGGGGCGGTCGGGGCTGTTCAAAGACGACGACGCGGTCGTGATCTGCCAGTGCCTCGGCATCACCGATAAGGACATCGAGACGGCGGTGAAGTCCGGCTCGCGCACCTGGGAGGACCTGCAGAACGCGACGAAGATCGGCACCGTCTGCGGCGGCTGTAAAGAGAAGGCGAGCGAGCTGCTCCACGAGTTCGTGCACATCTACGGCGACTGAGGCGAACCCCTGCGGCGCCGCGTCCCCCGCGGCGCCTCGCCCGCTAAGGCGCTTCGCCCTCTGCGAGGGCGCGCCCGACGCCCGGCATAGCTTCTTTTAGCCTTCGGCCTTCCGCGCGCGGAGCATCATTACGTCGCCGAATCCCCACCGCTTGGCCGCTCGGTCGGCGAGCCGTTTGATCGGGAGCGGCGCCGTGCCCGCCGCCATGCCGCCCCACGTTACGCTCCGTTCCACGACGAAACCCTCCGACTCCAGGATCGCGCGAAGCGTCGTCAGCGAAAATAAGTAGAGATGGTCGAAGATCGCGGAGCGCCAGGAGGGGCCGAAGAGCAGAGCCTGGAAACCCGCGGCGTTCGGCGTGGTGAGGACGAGCCGGCCTTCCGGTGCGAGGACGCGATGGGCTTCCCGCACGAAAGACCGCGGATCGTTGAGATGTTCGATGAGGTGGGACGCGTGCACGAGGTCGAAGGAGCGCTCAGGGAAAGCGGCCGCCTCCAAAGTACAATCGCGGACGTCGAGGCCGCGTTCTTCCCGCGCGTAGGCCGCCTGGCGGCCGCCCAGTTCCACCCCGGCGCAATTCCAGCCCCGTTCCCGGAGGCGGGCGAGCAGCGCCCCGACGGCGCAGCCGACGTCGAGCGCGGCTGGCGCGCCGTCTCCGCGGCGCTTCGCCGCGGCCCGCGCGATCCCCTCGATCTCGTCGATGCCCGCGTCGGCGAGCGCGAGTTCCTGCAGCCGCAGGAAGGACGCCTCGTTGGCGAGCTCGTAGGCGAGGTAGTCCTCTCCGTGATTCTCCCGATACCGCGCGGCCACGGCGGCTGCGGTCGGTTGCGGATTCGCCTGGATGAGGCCGCAGGAAACGCAGCCGACGAAACCGAAGTCGCCGCAATCGAGCGCGGGCCGGAATTCGGAGGCGCCGCATAGCGCGCAGGGAATGGCCGCGGTTCTCTCCGCCGCCCTCGGCGTGGACCACGTTTTGACCGCCCGCCTACCCGCCTTTCTCATTCGACCAGTATCGAGTAGGACGAAGTCCGTTCGTTTCCCTCGGCGTCGCGGACGATGAGTTCGGCGGTCGCCTTGCCGCGGAGGAACCGGGCCTCGCCCAGATCGAAGCCGGGATAAGCCCGGTAGACTGAGGACGCGGGCGTCGGAGATCGTTGGTTTACCCTGAGCTCGCCGTCCACCGCCGCGATGGTTTCCAGGTGGAGCGCCCCCTGCTCCGCGCCGTTGACGAGGAGTATGATGCGCTGCGGCGCGAGGGAGGTCGACGACCCCTTTTCAGAATCCGTAGCCTCGACAACCAGCCGATAGGTACCCTGTCGGATGGATCGGGTCTTGGCCAGAGGAATCCGGTTCCCGTCGTGGGCGACGAGGACCGCCGCGCGAACGACCGGCGGCTGCGCGTCGCCGCGGGAGACCGCGATCATGGCGGGGTCTACCCATCGACGCTCTTTCCGGTCCAGGATGGAAAAGTAAAAACCGCCGCTCGATGCCCATCCCGATGTTCCCGCGCTGCCGAGGACGGAGCTCTTTTCAACGAGGGTTTTTTTCACTTCCTCTTCGAAGTCTTCCATGCGCCCGTAGATGCTTACGAGCCCGTCGCCGTGGTCCACGGCCAACCAGGAACCCAGGGGCGAGGGGAACCCTTGGGCATCGTCGCCGAGGCTGTGGGAGAAGACGACCTCTCCCGCATCCGCGGCGCGGACCGTTCCCTCCGCGGCGAAGACCATGCCCGTCATCGGCCGCCCCGCTTCGTTCTGGCCGAAATTGGAAAGGAGCCGGGCGTCCGCGCTCGGCCAATCGAGGCCTACGGCCCGCGGCGCCGAATAGAGCGCGGCCGCGCATAGGGCGGCCGCGATGAGGGCGGTACGGACCTGCGCCGTCCGGACCGATGCCGCCGAAGGAGAGCCGTCATTACGCTTTCGCATGGTCACCTCGTCGCGATGTCGAAGGCTGCGATGGAATCGTTCCCGCCCAAGTAGAGCCGATCGCCGTGTCGGACGATGAACGAGGAGCCGCTCCGGTACGGCGCGCGCATGAAGATGTCCGAAGGAAGGCGGAGGCCGACGAGCTCCTTGCGGTTTCCCGCGACCAGGATGAGGAAGAGCCTTCCGTCGATGCCGGAATCCTCGACCGCGGCCAAGTCCCCGCCGAGCGGCGTACGCCAACTCTTGCCGGAACCGATGTCGTAGACCCCGAGCGCTCCTTCGCGCTCGAATATCACGCGGCGTTCGCCGTCGACGAAGGCTACCTTCACCGCGCGCCTGAAACCCGTTTCCAGGTATTCATGGTAGGAAACCTTGTAAGAGCTTCCCGACCGTTCCAAGAGAAGGAACCGCTGGCGGTCGATGCCGGAGATGAGGGCGATGCGCCTGCCGTCCCGCGAGAGCTTGGCGGCGACGATAACCGGAATGCGCGACCCGCCCGGATCGAAGGCGAAGACGAGCGTTCCTGCCTCGTTGAGTAATTCGACCGATCCGTCCAGCATGCCGACGAGGAAGAGCCCCGCCGCGGCGTCCGCGCTGGTGATCGGGGCGGTAAAGTCGCGCTTCCAGGTCGCCGCGCCGGTTTCGTTGAGCGCCGTCACGGAATTTTGTTCGGGCCCTATCATGAACACCCGGTTGTCGGAAAAGAAGGGGTAGCCGATTTCTTCGGTCCGGAGGATGGACTCGTCCCGCGGAGACCGTATTTCCAAGGATGAGGGGATCGCGGGATATTCGGTCCAGGCGAAGGAGGAAAGCGCATAGCGGCCGGTAGCCGCGCGAACGACGGAGAGCCGACCGTCCGCATCGAAATAGCCGAAATGCCTGCTCGTGCGAAAGGGGATCAGTTCGCCTTCGGCGGCCGGATCGTTGGGCGCTTCCGCGGTATCCTTGAGCCATATCGGCTCTAAAACCGTTTCGCTTCCAATTGGCGAGGACGCGGTGAAAAGGTACGCGACGAAGACCGCCGCACCGAGGAGGATCCAATTCCTTCGCTTCTTTTCAGCCATCGCATCCCCGTTGAATTTGCCTCTGCTCTCGGGAAATGGTATATAGTATCGGGTCAACTGTCAACGTTGGAGGATCGCCGTGGATATGGATCAACTCTTCGCTGCCGCGCGGAAAGCGGCCGATGCCTCGTATTCTCCGTACTCCCATTTTCGCGTCGGAGCCGCGCTGCTCTGTGAGGACGGCTCGGTCTTCACCGGAACGAACGTTGAAAACCGCTCGTTCGGTCTCACCGTCTGCGCCGAACGGAGCGCCGTGCTCGCGGCGGTGAGCTCGGGTCGGCGCCGATTCATGGCGTTGGCGATATCCACTCCCGATTCGGCGGCGCCGGTCGGTCCTTGCGGTGCCTGCAGGCAGGTCTTCAGCGAATTCATGGCCCCCTCGTCGCCCGTGCGTTTCGCGGGTTCGGGGCCCGAGCGCGTGGATACTACGGTCGGCGCCCTCCTGTCTTTTGATTCCTTGCACGATCTTGCCGATCGACTATAACCTTGCACTGGTTGGGCATTTTTGACTTCACTTGACATATCGTGCGGTTCATTGCAATATACTTGCATCCGTTAGGGATAAAAAAGCATGAGGAGCCTGCATCATGGATGATGATATTCTGACCATCGAGGAAGTGGCGAAGTACCTGCGGGTTTCCGAGCGGACGGTATACGATTGGGCGCAGAAAGGCGAGATCCCTTCCGGCAAGATCGGAACTGTCTGGCGTTTCAAGAAGGCCGAGATCGAAAAGTGGGTGAACGATCGATTGTCAATGAACAGGATGACTCCCCAGTTCGCCTCCATCCAGGTCCAGAATATCGTTTCGCCCGATAGGATCCTTTTCCTCAACCACGCAACCAAGCGCGACGCTCTGCTCGCGATGGCCGATAATCTCGCGAACGCGCCCCAAGTCAAGAATCGCCAGGAGCTCGCAGCGGAGATACTGAAAAGGGAAGAGCTCATGAGCACGGCCATCGGCCGGGGCATCGCGATCCCGCACGTCCGGCTTTCCTCCGTCACGGACCTCGTGGTCTCGGTGGGCATCAGCCAGTGCGACGTGATCGATTTTCAGACCCTGGACGACCAACCGGTCCGGCTCATGTTCATGATCGCCGCCGCGTACAACCAGCACGCGTATTATCTCCAGACCCTTTCCTATTTCTCCACTAAGCTCAAGAGCAAGGAGCTCCGGACGGCCCTCCTCGCGGCCAAGACGCCCGCTGACGCCTACACACTGCTCCTCGGCCAGGACGCGTAGGGGCCTCTTTCCATGTCGGAACGAGTCGACCGGGATACCGCCGGCTTCCTTAAGAGCCTCGGATTCCCGGCGCTCCGCGTGCACGAGGCGGTGCGCCATTTCGATTTCCGGAGCGGCGGCCGACGCATTCTCGTGATAGGGCCGATGGGTTCCGGGAAGACCGAATATTCGGCGCGGTTGTGGCGGGACGCGGAAGTCGCCCGGCGTAAGGGCGCCGCCGTAGCCGCCCTGACGACGACCCCCGACGCCCAGGCCAGCCTCTTTCGTTCGGACGAAGGTCTCGGAGACGCGGACCGGCGCAACGTTTTCTTCGTGCGGTCCCGCCTGGACCGCGATCGTTTTCCCGAGTATCCGGAGGACGCCCTCGCGTATCGCGGCGGCTACGAACGCTGCGGCGACCGCATCGCCGCGGTCCGGGATTCCTTCGAGCTGGAAGCCCTCATCGCCGCCCACCCCGAGGTCGGGACCTGGGTCGTGGATGAGGCCGGATTCTATGACGAACGCATCGCGTACCTCATGCGGAACGAATCGGAACGGCGGGGCCTCGTCTTCGTCTGCCCGACCCTGATACTCAATTTTCGGCGGGAGATCTTCAACGCCGCCGCCCGCCTCCTCGTGGAGACGGCGACCGACGTCTATCCCCTCACCGCGTACTGCGAGCATCCCGACTGCATTGAGGATTCGTTCTATACCTACCGGTACTATCTGGTTGGGGGGACCGAATGCCCTGCGCTCTACTTCGATCCGCTCATCATAGTGGGCGGCGACCGTGAGAAGGACGATCCGCGCGAGCCGAACTATTGTACCCGTTGCGACCGCCACCATTACTTGCCGGGTAAGGAATACAGCTACTTTACACTCAAGCCGCTCGGAGAAGCGGCGAGCCGCGGTGACTTAGCGCCCTTGCGGAAGGAATTATGCGCCGTACGCGACGACATCGAGCGGTCTGAACTGCATCGGACCTTCGTCCGCCGCTACTTGGAGCGCGAGGACCCCGAGAGCGCGAATATGGACGCGCTCCGCGTCCCCTGCATCGCGGAGCGCGCTCTCTGCTACCTGTACGCGGAACAGAACCTTATCTCCGCCGACCAGCTGCGGACGCTCGCCTCGGAGCTGGCATTGGACCGCGATTACCTCTCCAAACGATTGTCCGACAATCACCGTCCCGTCAAATTCTAGCGGATCGTCTCCCGAGCCCGGCGGACGACCGAAAACGACGCTACGGTAGCAGCACTCCGAGCCATTTGGAGGCGTCCGCCGAGTTCTTACCGATGAGGCCGAGGGGAACCTTGGCGGTGGTCTCCGCAACGAGCCACTTCCTTTCGCCGAATTCGAACCGCGCGCCTGAGCCTTCCGCCGCGACGAGACCCATCGCATGCTTGTAGTCGCGGGAAACCATGATCGCGGCGTCGATCCCCGCGTGCATGAGCACGACGGCGAAGAGCAGGGCTCGACTATCGCAATCGCCCGAACCTTCCGTCGCGGCGGTCACGAGGTCAACGAAGTCGCTCCCCATGAGGTCCCGTTCGTAGGAAAAACCTTGGACCCACGCGAGCACGCGGCCCGCGACTAAGCGTTCCGCGTTCTCCGCCGCTTTGTCCGCGCCGGTAGGCCGTTCCCCTTCGGAGCGGCTTAAGGCGCGCTCCGCGCTGAGGGAGATGTCCGCGAGGCGTTCGTAGGAATCCCGATAAATAAAGCGATAAAAGCGTCCCCATGCTTCTTTCCAGAGCGGGGAATCGGTGTACCGGGTCAGCACGGCGAACTCGCGGTCCACGAGCGCCTTGGCCGCTTCCGCGTCGATCGCGTCGATCGTCGCCTCCGCGCCGAGGCCGGCGATGCGGACCGTTTCCCTGCCCTCGGCGGGGTAGGCGAAGACCGAAAGGGGCCCGGGCGCGAGCCTGTCGGCGGCCGTCGGCGCGATCGAGTCGAGCGCGGATCGATGGAAGCCGTCAAGGCCTTCCGCTCCGGCCGGACCGTAGGCGAGCGCGAGGAGGAGGGGGCGCTTGCCGGCCGCGGTCCCGGCGGGGGGTCCGAGCTGGACGCAGAGTCCCCACCCCGCCATCGGCTCTCCGCCCGTTTCGAATTCCAACGACATGAGGACGGCTTCTTTGTCGCGGTAGGAGAAGGCGCTCGATTCCATGCGGGCCTTGAGGCCCGACTCGGTCCTCCGCGCCACCTCGTCTAAGGACGAGAACCGGTCGGCGGGGTAAACGAAGAGATCGACTCGGCCGCCCGCATCGGAGGCGAAGGAGAAGCGGTTGCGGCCGTCGCCCTCGATGAGACCGTAACCCTCCGGCAGGTCCAAGGAAAAGCCCCAGGTCGGCGAGACGAGTTGGTCGGCGGAGAGGCGGAGCGGAACGAAACAGAGCGACGCGAGCACGACGAGGACGGAGGCCGATCCCGCTTTAGCCCGTCTGGACGGCTTGTTCATGAGATCACTATAATCGAAGGCGCGTCCGCGCGCGAGGCCGCGGTCGCTCCAAAAGGCGCGACCGCCGCGCCGACGCGAACGGACGGCTTCAGGAGGCGCCATGCGGGAACTCGCGATCGTCCACGAGGACGAGGAAATCATCGTGGTCGACAAGAACGCGGGTCTCGCCGTGCAGGGCGGGGAGCGAGTCGGCGCTTCCCTGGACGACGTGCTCGCCGTCCGCCTCGGCGCTCGCCCATTCCTGGTCCACCGCCTCGATAAGGATACCTCGGGACTCATACTCGTAGCCAAGACCAAGCGGGCCGCGGCGTATTACGCGTCGCTATTCGCTGGGCGGGCGGTGAGCAAGATCTACCTCGCCGTCTGCGCGGGCCGCCCCGATGGCGCCGAGGGCACGATCGCCGACCCGGTCGGAGAGCGCGGCAAAGAAAAAAACGCTTTTACCCGGTATCGCGTACTCTCATCGAATGAGTCCTTTTCCCTCCTCGAGTTGGAGCTCGGCACCGGGCGTATGCACCAGATCCGAATACACCTCGCGGGGATCGGGCACCCGATCCTCGGCGACGATAAGTACGGCGATTTCGCCCTCAATAAGCGCATCCGGAAGGAACTAGGCATCCGGCGCCTCCTGCTCCACGCGCGCCGGCTCGTCCTTCCCTTGCCGAAGAGAGGCGCCCTCGATTTGAGCGCAGCCTTGCCCGAACATTTCGAGCCTTGCATGGTCGCTCTCGGCTTGGACAGGGTAACCTTGAAAGCTCGTCCTTGCCTTTGACGCGCTCGCGCCCTATGCTGTACACTACCGACATGATAGAACGTCATGTTCATCGCGTCGGCATCGATCGGGAAGCAGGTGGGGACCGCCGCTCATCGGGACGCGCCGACCGCGATTACTGGCTTTCGCGTCCGACGGAGGAACGGCTATCCGCCGTGGAATTCCTGAGGAGGCAGTATTATGGTCGAAGCGCCTCGGGACTTCGTCGAGTTGTTTCGGTGCTTAAACGCCCATAAGGTCGAATACCTCATCGTAGGCGGCTATGCGGTCGCGTTCCACGGCTACCCCCGCTTCACGGGAGACCTCGATCTCTTCGTAAATCCTGATCCTGAAAACGCCGACCGGGTGCTCGCATCTCTGGAGGAGTTCGGGTTCGGCGGTCTAGGACTCGAGCGCGACGATTTCATGACGAAGGATCGGCTCGTCTCCATCGGATATCCTCCCGAGCGCGTGGATATCGTCTCCGCCATCGACGGCGTAACCTGGGAAGAAGGGTGGACCGCGCGCTTCCCCGGTTCCTTCGGGGGGACGGAGGTATTCTTCATCGGGAGAGCTGAGCTCGTGCGGAATAAGCGGGCTACCGGGAAGCCCCAGGACCGCGTGGATGCCGACGCCCTGGACGCGCCTTCGGCCGGACCGACGTTGGGCGAAAGCCTCGTGCCGTAGGATCCCGCTCGCTTCGATCCGGCTTGACACTGCACCCCCTTTTTCCCATGATAGGCCGGAATATGGACGACCAGCGGCTGACCAGGTCTTATCTCGAAACGCTGTCCACCGACGACCTCGCCGAACTCGCGGCCCGTCTTGGAATCGACTTCCCTCCGGAGTTGAACCGGATCTTCGTCATCGAGGAATTACTCGACGCGAGCGCCGACGATGAGGAGGAGGAGGACGACCTTTTGGAAGACGATCAGGCGGCCCCCTCCAGCGGTCTGCCCGATAGCTACAACGCCACGTTCATCGGGGTCCTGCTCCGCGATCCGTTTTGGGCCTTCGCCTTTTGGGAAGTCAAGGGATCGGATCGGGAGATCTGGGAAAAGTCGAACGATTTCGGCGGATATAGGCTACGCGTTTGTCCGCTCCCGGCTTCCCGACCCGGTTCCGAAAACGGGACCTTTACCGTCGCGATAGAACCCGAGGACTCGGCTTGGTATTTGTGCCTGCCGAGGGGCGGCGGGTGGTACCGAGTCGATCTCTGCGCCGTGCGCGATCGCGAAGAGACCGTATTGGCTTCGTCGGCTCCCTTCCGCGTCCCGCGCGGTTCCGCGGGCCTCGCGGCCATCGAAGGCGCGGCGGCTTCCTTGTTATCGCTATCGGGAGTCGCGGAATTCCGTATCCTCGACGGCGCCGATCGCCAGTCCCGGCTTCTCCAACGCTGCGAATTCTAAGGTGCGTGCCCGATGACTTCCCACCATGC
>JAEWSV010000333.1 GCA_023398155.1 Spirochaetota bacterium | reverse complement strand
GTGATGACCATCGCCTGCACCGCGATGATGACGATGAAGATGACGAAGCCGATCACGAGGCCTTCGGAACCGCCCGAACCGACGACGAAGGTCGAAAAGGCGCGGATCATGCGCCCGTCGAAGTGGGTCCCCCGCGAGAGGATGAGGCGCGTGGAAGAGACGTTGAGGGCCAGGCTGAAGACCGTGCTCACCAGCAAGACCGTCGGGAAGACGTTGAAATCGGTAGCCTTCCGCGTGTACAGCACGATGAGCAAGATCATGAGCGCGAACACGAGGTTGAGCGCCATGAGGGCGTCCAGGAGCACGGTCGGGATCGGGATGATGAGCATGAGGACGACCGAGACCACGCCGACGGCGACGAAGAGGTCGCTTCTATCCTTGAGGAAGTTGTCGGCAAGTACCCTTCGCGCGTCAGCCATTCTCCGTTAGCTCCTCATGCCCCGACGGTCGCCTTACCGCGGGCCTCATTCAATTTGTACACATGCGCCAATACGACGGCGATCGCCTGATAGTACTGTTCCGGTATGATATCCCCAATTTCCGTCTCCGCGAAGAGGGCCCGCGCGAGCGGCCGGTTTTCCACGATAGGGACGCCGTTTTCCTCAGCGATGCGCCTAATGCGAAAAGCGACTTCGTCGGCGCCCTTGGCCGTCACCATCGGGGCCTGCATCGACGCGCGGTTCCACTCCAAGGCGACCGCGAAGTGAGTCGGGTTCGTGATGACTACGTCGGCCTTCGGCACGTTCGCCGCCATGTTGCGAGTCATGATCTCCCGCATCCGCTGGCGGAGCCTGCTCTTGATGAGCGGATCGCCTTCGTACATCTTCCGCTCTTCCTTTACTTCCTGCTTGGTCATCTTGAGCGACTCGCGGTATTGCCAGCGCTGGAACATGAAGTCCGGCACAGAGAGCACCAGGAGCAAGAGGGCCGAGATGATGAGGAGCCTGATCACGAGGCCGGATACGAGCGTGACGCCGGTCCAGAGCGCGGCGGTCTGGAGGTTCGCGAGGCGATCTATCTCCGACCTTATGACCAGGAAGGCCACGACGCCGATGATCGCCATCTTTACGACGGATTTGGCCAAATTGAAGAGGCCCTCGGCGGAGAAAAGCGTTCGGCGGAAGTAGGCGCCGAAGCGGGGCAGGATCTTGGAAAAATTCGGGACGAGGGGCTTCGTCGTGAACAGGAATCCCGTCTGCACCACGTTGGCGAAGACTGCCGTGAACATGGCCACCGCGGCGATCGGCAACGCGAGCCGCGCGAAATAGGTGAAAAAAGCCCGCGCGATGATCGCGTCCTTCGACGGATCCAGCTCGGTGGACCGCGAAAGGAAGAAGCGCACCATCTCCACGGACGTACGCAGCATGGACGGACCGAGAAAGAAGATGGCGAGCGCGGGCATGAGGAGCACGAGGGCGCCGACGAGCTCCTGGCTCTTGGCGACGCGGCCCTCTTCCCGCGCCTTGCGTATCTTGTACTCGGACGGCTCCTCGGTCCGCCCCTCGTCCTCGGCGGCGAACCACTGGAGGTCGATGGCCAGGGCGGCCGCGGTCTCCCGCTCCGCCGCGTCCGGATGGGGCTCCGTGCGGAGCAGCGGCGCGTCGGCCCCCGAGCGCGACAGCACGCAGCGGCGCGACGACGCGGGGTACAGGCGAAGCGTCCTCATATGCCTCCCCCGACCTTCGCGAAGAAGGATTCCATCCGGAGGAAGCCCGTATCCACGACGCGGATGAAGGCTTCCACGAGGAAGGGCATGGTCACCATGATGAGCGCGAAAGCCACGGTGATCGATATCGGGAATCCTTCGGAGAGGATGTTCATCTGGGGCGCTGCCTTTGACAGGAGCCCCATGGAAACCGAAACGAGGAAGAGCGTGCCGAGGATGGGCATGGAAATGACGAGCGCGTCCACGAACAAGTTAGAAAGGCCGGTTAGCATCAGGGCGAGGAATCCCTCGCGGGCGCTGACCAGGGAAGCCGCGCTCAGGGATTGGAGCGAGCGGAGGAAACCGCCGAGGAAAATCCGCTGGAAGCCCCCCGAGGAAAGGAAGGCGAGCATGGCGATGATATTGAGGTACTGGCCCATGAGGGGGTTTTCGATCTGGGCCAGGGGGTCGTAGGTTTCCGATGCGCCGAAGCCCATCTGGAGGGAGAAGAACTGGCCCGCCGAAGAGAAGGCCGAAAACACGATATTGAGGAAAAACCCGATGATGACGCCTATCAGGATTTCCCCCATCAGGAGGACCACGTATTCGAGGGAATACGGGTCTCCTGAAAAGGCGGCGAACGGGGAGGCCGGAAAAGCGGCGAACGCGGCGAACGCGGCGAGGGCCACCTTGGCGGTCTGGGGAATAGCGTCCGAGGAAAGGAGCGGGGCGGTCTCTATCAACGCCAGCGCGCGGACGGCGACCAGCAAGAAGATAGGCGCGGCCGCGACGAGCTCGTTCAGCACCGGCGCTATCCCGCCATGTCCGGAATCAGCTCGAAGAGCCGTACGGTATAGTCGCCGAGGGAAGCGAGCATCCAGCCGCCGAGCAGGGCGAGCACGAGGAGGATGGCGACGATCTTGGGCACGAAGGTCAGGGTCTGTTCCTGGATTGAAGTGGTCGCCTGCAGGATGGAGACGACGAGGCCGACGACGAGCGCCGTGAGGAGCAACGGAGCGGCCAACAAGAGGGTTTCCAATATGCCGCCCCGCATGAGGGCGGTGATTTCGCCGATGCCCATTCACCCGCTCCTATACGAAAGACCGTACGAGTTGCTGGGTCAGGAGGCCCCAGCCGTCCACCAGGACGAAGAGGATGAGCTTAAAAGGCATGGATATCATGACCGGCGGCAACATGATCATACCCATCGACATGAGCGCGCTCGCGACGACCATATCTATGACGATGAAGGGTATGAACAGGAGGATACCTATCTTGAACGCGACCGTAAGCTCGTTGAGGATGAAGGCCGGAATCAACACGTAGGTCGGCACGTCCGCCAAGGTGTTCGGCTTCGGCAATCCCCGCATGGCCATGAAGAGGCGGATGTTCTCCGGCTTGGTGCGCATCTGGTTGTACATAAACACGCGCATGGGCCGCTCGGCCTCGCGATAGGCTTCTTCTACGCCGATTTCGCCGCGGGAGAGCGGCTGGAACGAATTCCGGTACATTCCGTCGAACGTCGGCCACATGATGAATAAGGTGAGGAACAAGGAGATGCCGAGCAGGACCTGGTTCGGCGGCACTTGCTGGAGCGAAAGCGCTCGCTTGACGAAGTCCAAGACGATGGAGATGCGCAGGAAGCTCGTCATGAGGATGAAGATGCTCGGCGCGAGGGAGAGCACCGTGAGGAACAGCAGCAGTTGGAGCGAGAAAGCGACTTCGTTTCCGCTCCGCGGTTCGCGGACGGTCAGATCGATGAAGGGTACGACGGGATCGGCCGGGGGAGCGGGGACGCGCGCGGTGCCCTGCGTCGCGCGGCCGGGAAAAGCGCTCGTTTGCGCGAACGCGGGGTTCATGGCGGACACGATGAGAAAGAGGGCGATGAAGGGCAGCGTTTTTCTCATGGACGGCCTCATAACCTTTGCAGCCGTTCGCGGCGTTCCCGGACGCCGTCGGCCGAGGGAGAGGCGCCGGCCGAACGGGGTCCGCCCCGGCCTCCAGCCCCGAGCTTGCGCATGATGGAGAAGAAATCGATCCGAGACGCGCCGCCAGCGCTCGCGCGCCGGGATTCCTCCAAGCGCAACGAGTCTATGGCTTCTTTATCTTCGATCTCGGCGATGAGGCCGACTCCGCCCTCCGAAGCCCCGACGAGCCACGCTTTTTCGCCGAGGGAAACGACGTGCACGTACCGGTTCGAGCCGAGATGGGTGCTCGCGAGCACCTTAAGGTCGCTCTCGCGGGGTTCGGCCGGGCGACCGATTTTCCTGAGGAAATAAACGACGCCGTAAACCGCTGCGGCCACCACGACGAGCGCGATTAAGGTCCTGATGATGGCCCACGCGGATGAGGGAGCGCGACGAACGGGGGACTCGGCCCCCGCATCTTCTAGAGTCAGCGTCGTCTCATCGATCGGAGCGGCCGCTTCTGCTTGAAGCGCGGCCGCGCTTCCCGCGGCGGGAGCCGCGTTTTGGGCGAATACGGAAACGCAGCACGCCGAGAGCAGTACGGCGGCCGCGACGCGTGCGAGATTCAGGTTCCCCCTCCCTGATCAGGACCCGAAAGTCCTGATCGGAGGTCATTTTAACCCATATCGGACATTCTTTCCATAGGAGAGACGATTTCGGTTACGCGGACGCCGAAGTTCTCGTCGATGACCACGACCTCGCCCTTGGCGATGAGTTTATGGTTCACCAATATATCGACCGGTTCGCCGGCGAGCTTGTCGAGCTCGATGATCGTACCCTCGCCCATGCCGAGGATTTCCTTTATGAGTTTCTTCGTCCTGCCGAGCTCTACGGTCATCTCCATGTACACGTCCATGATGAGACCGATATTGCCTTGCTCCGACTGGGCGCTCTGCGGCACTAGATTCGGAAACTGGATGGATTGCACGTTCGTCGGAGCGCCGCCGCCCATACCGAAACCGCCCATGCCCCCCATACCTCCCATCGGAACGCCGCCGCCGAAACCCATGGCGGGGGCGGCCGCTCCGCCGCCCATTCCCATACCGCCCATGCCCCCCATCGGAGCGCCGCCGCCGAAGCCCATGGAACCGCCCGCGGGACCGCCGAACGAGCCGGCTCCCCCGAGCGAAGACATGTCCATCGACTCTTCCCTACCGCCGCCCAAAGAGCGCGCGGCCTCGCGGACGAAGGAAGCGCCGAAAACTTCCCATACCGGAACGGCGTTTCCGTCGCCCATGTCTATCTGGTAGGTCGCCCGGAGAAAATCGCCCGAGG
>JAEWSV010000267.1 GCA_023398155.1 Spirochaetota bacterium | reverse complement strand
AGCGCCTATTATCCGGCGGGTACGGCCCAATACCACATCGACGCGGATATCGCCTACGCTGTTCAGAAGTATCTTGCGGCGAGCGGCGATCGGGCCTTCGCCGAGAAAGAAGCGGCCGAGATCGCGGTGGAAACGGCGCGGCTTTGGACGAGCCTGGGCCGTTTCGGAGAAGACGGCGTATTCCGCATACATTGCGTGACCGGACCGGACGAATATACCGCCTTGGTGGACGACAATACGTACACGAACCTCATGGCCCGGAATAACCTGCGCTGGGCCGCCGATCTGGTGGAATCGCTCACCGCAGAGGCCCGCTGCCGGCTCGCCGCGGCTGTGGAGCTCCGGCAGGAAGAGCCGGAAGAATGGCGCCGGATCGCCGGCGCCCTAGCGATACCCTTCGACGCGGCGACGGGCATCCATCCTCAGGACGACTCGTTCATGAACCGGCCGGACTGGGACTTCGCGGCTACGCCGCGGGAAAAATACCCGTTGTTGTTGCATTTCCATCCGCTCGTCATTTACCGCCATCGGGTGCTCAAGCAGCCGGACTTGGTGCTCGCCGAGTTTCTCCTGTCCGGCGAGTTTAACCTGGCCCAGAAGATCCGGGACTTCCGCTTCTACGAGCCGCGGACCACGGGGGACTCGTCGCTGTCGCACTGCGTCCAGAGCGTGATGGCCGCGGAGGTCGGCGATCACGAGGCCGCGTACGGATATTTCCTCAAGACGGTCCGTATGGACTTGGACGACGTCCACGGGAACGCGCGCGACGGCGTGCATATCGCGGCAATGGCGGGAAGCTGGATGTCGGCGGTCTACGGCTTCGCGGGATTCCGGGATTACGGCGGCAGCCTCTCCTTCTCTCCGCGGCTCCCCGACGCGTGGGAGGGCTTGGCCTTCTCGCTCCTCGTCGGCGGAGGTCGGCTTCGGGTGGACCTGAGCCGGACCGAGGCGAACTATCGGTTCGAGGCTCCGAACGGCACGGCGCCGCTCGCGCTCCGCCACCGTGATGCGGGATTCGCCCTCGCGCCGGGCGAAAGCCGCGCGTTCAGCCTGAAACGGAGGCTCGGCGCGGTCCTCTTCGACCTGGACGGAGTGATCACCGATACCGCTCGCCTACACTATCGGGCTTGGAAGGCGGAAGCGGATGCTCTCGGACTCGCCTTCGACGAGACGCTCAACGAGCGGCTCAAGGGCGTGTCCCGCGAAGCCTCCCTCGACATCATCCTGGAGGCGAACGGGAAGGCGCTGCCGGCCGCCGAACGGGCGGCGATAGCAGCGCGCAAGAACGAACGGTACGTGGCCTCTCTAGGCATCCTCACCGGCAAGGACGTCCTCCCCGGGGTCCGCGAACTCCTCGGAGAGCTCCGCGGACGGGGGATCAAGACGGTCCTCACCTCGGCGAGCCGCAACGCTCCGCGCATCCTGGAGCGGCTCGGCCTATCTGGCGATTTCGCCTTCGTCGTCGATCCCGCTTCGGTGGTCAAGGGCAAACCGGACCCTGAGCTGTTCCTTCGGGGCGCCGAGATGGCGGGAATCTACCGGCTCGACTGCGTGGGGATCGAGGACGCCCAGGCGGGCGTGAACGCGATACGGGCGGCAGGCATGATCGCCGTCGGCGTGCGCGGGCCGGGCCGGGAACTCGCCGGGACCCACCTATCCGTCGATTCGCTCGCGGAGCTCTCGGCGGACGTCCTCGCGGGCTTGCTCGCGTAGGTCGTCCGCCCGAACCCGGCCGCGCAGGCCGGACCCGGCCGCGCTACCGGAGGGCCGGCCGCAGGCGGCCGTAGCGCCTAGCGCTTCGCCGGCCGGAAGAAGCCGAAGAGGCTGCCGCAGAAGCCGCCCACGATGTGGGCGAACTCGGAGATATCGTTCGATTGGAACGAATGGAAGATTTCCCGTCCGAGGTAGAGGATCAGGATTAGGATGAAGGTGAGGGGCACCTCCCCCCGGTTGAAGTTGGTGAACGAGGCGAGGAGGATCATCATGAAGACGACGCCCGACGCCCCGAGGAGGGCCGTGGGGAAGAGGAAGACGTTCATGAGGCCCGTCGCCAAGGCGGTGATCGCGATCATGCCGAGCAGGGAGAGCGAGCCGTAGGTCTGCTCCAGGATGGGGCCGACGAGCAAGATGAGGGAAAAATTCGAGATGAGGTGATTCCAGTCGGCGTGCCCGATCACGTGGGTGAAGAGACGCACCCAATCGCCTACGCGGATCGCCGAAAAGCCGCCCTTCCCCGGAACCATGAACCAAGCTCCCGTAAGGGAGGGCAGCAGGGTCTGGCTCAATACGAGCACGATCGCGCAGACGAAGGCGTAGCTCAAGGTGGTCGGTGCGTTGTACTTGATCTTCATGAGGTAATAGCCTAGCTCAAAAGTAACAAAACGGCGAGTAGTCCAGGACGGGTTTGTCCGAACCTACGTATCCAAAACGATTTCCACGGGACAGTGATCGGAACCCAGGACGTCCTGGCGGATGATAGATTTCGTGACTTTGGGCATGAAGGCCTCGTCCACGCAGTGGTAATCGATTCTCCACCCTATGTTCCTTTCGCGCGCGCGCAGGCGGTAGGACCACCAACTGTATTGGTCCTTTTCTCCCGGGTGGAGGCGTCGGAATGTGTCGGCGAAACCCGCCCCGGTGAATCGATCCATCCAGGCCCGCTCCTCGGGCAGATAGCCGGGGTTTTCCTCGTTATCCTTGGGCCGCGCCAGATCGATGGGCGTATGGGCGATGTTGTAGTCGCCGCAGAGGACGAGGCGGCGGCCGGAAGCGACGAGCTTCTGACACGCTTCCAGCATGGCCGCGCAGTAGGCCAGTTTATAAGGAAGGCGCGCCCCGGCGTCCTGGGAATTGGGGAAATAAGCGCTGATGAGGGTGAAATCGGGAAAATCGGCGGCGAGGACGCGGCCCTCGTCGTCGAATTCGGCGACGCCGAGCGGACGGACGGCCAAGGGCTCGGTCCGGGTATAGATGGCGACGCCGGAGTAGCCCGGTTTCTTCGCGCTCGCCCAGAAGGCCTTGTACGGTTTACCCGAAGCGTCGCGGGGTTCCAGCAGCTCGCTCGAAAGCTGGCCGGGATGGGCTTTAGTCTCCTGGATGCAGAGCATGTCCGGCGATTCGGCGGCGATCCATTCGACCAGCCCCTTCTTCTCTACGGCGCGGATGCCGTTAACGTTCCATGATAGGATGCGCGTCATGGAGAGGAATATAATGCCCCGCCTCTCCGCCTTCAAGCGCTCGGGGCCGTCGCGGCCCCGTTGTTTCCTCGGCCCTTTTTGACTATCTTATACATCGAATTCGGCTTTTCGAAGGATCGTGCGCATGCCGCGAACAGTAGGAACCGGGACAGGCTTAGCTGTCGAACGGGAGGAGAAGGTAAAGGAGCCCGAAGAGTACCGGGTCATCCTCCTCAATGACGACTATACCACCATGG
>JAEWSV010000263.1 GCA_023398155.1 Spirochaetota bacterium | reverse complement strand
GGTCCATTCCGCGCCGGGCGCGGCTTTCGGAGGCGTCGTAGCGGTCCTCGGCGACGTGGACGTGGAACGGCGCGCCGCTGCGCCGGACCAGGTCGCCGAGGGCTTCCAGCGTGGCGTCTTCCAGAGTGAAGGGCGCGTGGGCGCCGATCATGGCACCCCGCGTCGGCAGGCCGCCGGCCATGCCCCCGCCGCGGCTTCCGCCGGAGACGGTCGCGCCTTCCGCCGCCCGCCGGACGCAGTCCGCCGCGTGGCGCTCGTTTTCGCGCACCCCCGCGGCCGCTCCCGTCCGCCCGTTGCGGTCGGTCGTCTCGTAACAGAGGATGGACCGGAGACCCACCTCGGAGACCGCGTCGCCCAGGACCTGGAGGCTCCCGTCTATGAAGGAAGGGCTCGCGTGGTGGTCGATGATGGTGGTCACGCCGCACCGGGCCGCTTCCGCCGCCCCCGCGAGTCCGCTCGCGCGCACAGAGCGCTCGTCCAGGGCCCGGTCCAGGCGCCACCAGACTCGCTCCAACATCTGGGCGAAGTCCACGGAAGGTTCGATGGCGACCCGCATACCGCGGGACAGCGTCGAATAGAGGTGTGCGTGGCCCACGACGAGGCCGGGAGAAAGAAAGCCTCCTGAGCCGCCGAGCTTCGCACCCGCCGCCGCGGAACTCCCCGCAAGGCCCGCGCCTATGGCCGCGATCAGGCCGTCGTCGCCCGTGAGGAGGTCCGTCTCCTCCGAGACGGAGGGCGGATCGAAGCCGAGCAGGCGCACGTTACTGAAAAGGATCACGAAGGCCTCCGCGTGAGGAAGCGCCCCGAGCCGGGGGAAGCGACGATGCCCGGCGCCATAGCCGCGATTTCCTCGGCCGCCGAAGTCCAGGGCCCCGCGCCCGCGGCCTCGGCTTTTTCGGCCGACGCGCCGGCCGCCCAGGCCGCCGTGTCGGCGGGGTCGGCGTCCCGGTCCGCGTCGTAGACGAGGCAGCCTCGCACGTAGGTAGCCCGGATCGACCCTTTGAGGGTCAGACCCTCGAAGGGCGTGTCCCGGCCCTTGGAGTAGAGGCGGGAGCCCGAGATCGTCGTCGTCTTGGCGGTATCCACGAGCACGAAGTCCGCGTCCTTCCCCACTTGCAGGGAGCCCTTCCGGTCGTCCAGGCCGAAGCGGGAGGCGGCGGCGGACGAGACGGCTTCTAGGAAGCGCGGCAGCGTGAGCCGGCCCGCGAGGTAGCCCTCGGATAGGAGATAGGGCAGGAGGGTACCTGTGCCGGGGATGCCGCCGTAATCGGTCCAGACGGAGCCCGTCCGTTTTTCCGCGCGGGAGGCCGGGGCGTGGTCGCTCGTCACGTACGCGATGGCCCCGTCCGCGAGGAGCCGCCAGAGCGATTCCCGCTCGCGGGCGGTCTTCACGGGCGGCGCCGTCTTGAGCGCTGCGCCGTGGACGGCGAAGTCCTCGCGTGTGAAGGCGAGGTAGTGGGTGCACGTCTCAAAGGTGGCGCCCGCGCGGCGGAGCAGCTCCGCGGCCGCGCCCGTGCCGACGTGGACCACGTGGAGGGTTCCCGGACAGCCCGCGCTGAGGGCGAGTTCCGCGGCCACCGCGCACGCGATGCGCTCGGCCTCCTCCGGCCGTGAGTCCACGTAGTCGTCCCAGGTTGCAAGTGCATCGCCCCGCGCCGATTGCGCGCGGCTCTTCGCAGCCTCGCAGTAGTTCGCGTCCTCCGCGTGGAGCATGAGCGGCCTGCCGAGGGCCGCTGCCTGGGCCAGGGCCCGGCCGAGCTCCAGGTGGTTCACCTGAGGGAAGGTATCCATGCCGGAGAGCAGGTAGCACTTGTACGCCAGAACGCGATCGGCGATCTCCGCCATGGCGTGTTCCAAATCGTCCGCGACGCCCTCGGAGGCGTCGCCGTTGCCGCGGCTCCCGTGCACGCCTTGGCTTCCGCGGACTCCTCGGACTCCGCGGACTCCTCGGCGTCCATAGACGCCGCCGTAGAAGCCGTAGTCCACGACCGCCATCGGGGCTACCGCCGCCAGCTTGTTCTCCAGGGCCGCCGCGTCGACCACGGGAGGCAGGGACGTGCAGGGCATGTCGACGACGGTCGTCACCCCGCCCCGCGCCGCCTCGGCCGAGCCGCGGAGGAAAGTCTCCCGAGAAGTGAAGCCCGGCGTATCGAAGTGGACGTGCGGGTCGATGGCGCCGGGCAGCACGAGGAGGCCCTCGGCGTCGACGCGCTCCTCGCCCGGCGCGGGACGCAGAGCGAGGCCGACCGGCTTGCCGTCCGCCACCGCGATGGCGACGATGCGCCCACCTTCGATCCGGAGCTCGGCGCGGACCGGCTCGTTCCGCTGCGGCAGCGCGACCTTTCCGTTGGCTACGATCACTGACGGCCTCCGAGAAGATACGCGAGGGCCTTCTCCCCCGTCATGGGCAAGTCGAAGAACGGCGCCGCGCCGGCGCCGCCCGCTCTTTTACGCACCGCGTCTTGAGCCGCTTCGCATGCCGTTCCGCCCCGAGCCGCGCGGAGGGCGTCCAGGACGGCGAAGTAGCCGGCTATGCCGTAGAGGAGGGGCGGCTCGCCGACCGCCTTGGACCCGAAAACGGCGGCGGGATTCGGAGCGTCGCCGAGGAATTCGATATCGATCGGGAAATCCATGAAGTCAGCGTCCGGCAGCTTGTAGGTGGAGAGGGTGTCCGTGAGAAGGCGTCCGTCCTCGCCGAAGCGGAGTTCCTCCAGGATGGACCAGCCGAGCCCCTGGGCGAAGCCGCCCTCGACCTGGCCCCGGTCCGTGACCGCGTCCAGGGTGGTTCCGCCGTCATGGACTATGCGCGCGTCCACGACGCGGTAGGAACCGCGGAGGACGTCGAGTTCGGCGACCACGAGAGCCGCGCCGTACACGTGGTACGCGAAAGGCGTGCCGCGTTCGGCGGCCGCGTCGTAGAATATCCCGGGCGTGGCGTAGTAACCGTGGGCCGAAAGGTCCACGCGCGCTTCTACGGCCGCGGCCACGAGCGAAGCCCAGTCCCTTCCCGCGTCTTTTCCCCCGCGGAGTAGGAGGCCGTCCTTGAGGGAGAGTTCCTCCGCCTTCGCGCCGAGCTCGCCGGCGGCGAAGCGGAGAAGGCGCCCCCTGATCTCTTCGCAGGCCGCGAGGGCCGCCATGCCGTTGAGGTCGGATCCCGTGGAGGCTGCCGTCGGCTGCGTGTTCGCGACCACCGCGGTGCGCGTCCGCTCCACGGTCACCCGGTTCGGCGGCAACCCCAGGGAACGCTCCACCACGCGGAGAATCTTCCGCGTGACGCCCTGACCCATCTCCACCGCTCCCGTGTTCACCGCTACGGAGCCGTCCGAGTAGACGTGGACGAGGGCGCCGGCCTCATTCATCGACAGGCGGGTGAAGGAGATGCCGAAGGCCGTCGGGATGATCCACGCGCCGCGCTTCAGGAGGCGGTGCGCCCCGTTGAAGGAATCGATGCCGGCTCGCACCGAGGCATAGTCGGCTTTTTGGACGAGGCGGTCCCAGACGGCCCGGGCGCGGCAAGAATCCGCGGCCTGGCCGTAGTAGAAGACGTCGCCCTCGACCAAAAGATTCTTCCGTTGGATCACCTCGGCAGGAATGCCGCTCACGGCCGAGACCGCGGCGATGGCCGATTCCATAACGAAGAAGGCCTGGGGTCCGCCGAAACCGCGGAAAGCGGTGAATGGCGGCAGGTTCGTCCGGCACATCGAACCGGTGATCCTAACCGCGCCTACCGTATACGCGCCCGTCGCGTGGAGGAGGGTGCGGCCGAGGATGCCCGGCGAGAGATCCGTGCAAGCCCCGGCATTCTGGTAGTAGTCGGCCTCGAAGCCGAGGATGGCGCCGTCCGCGGCCAAGGCGATGCGGAAGTCGCTCGAATACGGGTGGCGCTTTCCCGTCATGCGGAGGTCGTCCTTCCGCCTGAGGACGAGCTTCACCGGCTTTCCGGTAACCGCCGCGCCCAACGCCGCCAGGCACGCCCACGGCGTCGCTTGGTCCTCCTTGCCGCCGAAGCCTCCGCCGAGTCGGCCGGCCTCCACCTCGACCGCGTTCATATCCACGCCGAGTACGCGGGCGACCGTACGCTGGACGGCAGTCGGCGACTGGGTGCTCGATACGATGCGGATACGGGCGGTCTCGTCCGGAATGGCGAGCGCGGCCTGGGTCTCCAGGTAGACGTGCTCCTGTCCGTCCGATTCGACGCGGCCCTCCGCCATGAAGGCGGCCTGCTTGAACGCGGCCGAGACGTCTCCCGATCGGATCGTCCGCGAGGGGGCCAGGAGCTCGCCCGCGGCGAAGGCCTGCCGCGCGTCCAGGATGGGCGGCAAGTTCTCCCCCGTCACGCGGACGAGGGCGGCCGCCTTCCGCGCGAGCTCCCGATCCGGCGCGAGCACGAGCGCGACGGGCTCGCCCTGGTAGGACCACTCGCCGTCGGCGAGGAGGGGCTCGTCGGCGGCCGCGCTGCCGATCTGGTTTTCCCCGGGAATGTCGGCGGCGGTGAGCACCCGGACGGCGGGCGAGAGGGCGAGCGCCGCGGCCGCATCCACCGAGAGCCCCTTTCCCTTCGCGCTCGGGCTCGGAACCGGCACCGCGTGGAGGATGCCCGCGGGCTCGGGGATGTCGTCCACGTAGCGCGTGACGCCCATGAGGTTGCGGAGGCTTTCCGGGCGGTCGCCCGAGGCCAGGGCCGCCGCCGCGAGCCCTACCGCGTCCCGTTTGTCGGTCCTGAGGCCGGTATCCGCTTTCATGGAAAGAGCTCCTCGGCAAGGCCGGAATCCGGCGCCATCCGGATGAAATGCGCGTACACGAATCGCCTGACGAGGGCGGAGCGATAGGAGGCCGACCCGCGCACGTCCGATTGGGGAGCGCAAGCGGCGACGGCGAGTTCTGCGGCCTCCTTAACCGTCGGCGCGTCCGGCCGCTTCCCTTCCAGGAAGCGCGAGGCTTCGGCCAGGAAGAGCGGCGTCGGGCCGACTCCTCCCGCAGAAAGCCGTACGGAGCGCAGGACGCCACGGCCGTCCCCGTTCGATCCGCCCTCAAGTTCGCAGGCCAGAGCGGAGTTGACGGAGGCGATATCCAGGTTCGCCCGCTTGGACGCCTTCTCGAAGGAGAAGAAGGTTCGCTTGAAGGCGGCACCGGCTCCCGCAGAGCCGGCGGATGCCGAGCCGCCGGCACCGGCTTCCGTCGAGCCGGCGGACGCCGCGGCGTGAGCCGCGCCGCCGGAGCCCACCGGGATGAGGATCGCCTCAATCGACTCGTCCTCCCGGAGGTCGATCTTCTTGTATGCCAGGAAGAAACGCTCAAGCGGGACTTCCCGCGGACCGGCGCCCCGGAAGGAGAGGCGGGCGCCGAGGGCGATGAGCATGGCGGTCATGTCGCCCACCGGGGACGCGTTCGCGATATTCCCCGCCAACGTGGCCCGCGCGCGGATCGGAGCGCTCGCGATGAGGCGCTCGTAGGCCTCGATCCCGGGGATCGCGTTCCGCACGAGGGGAGCTGCGAAGAATTCCCGCTCGGTGACCGCGGCGCCGATGCGCAGGTCCCCGCCCGCGCGCACGATGCGCCGGAGGGAAGGATCGCGGTCCACGAACGCGGCAGACGATTCGGACTCGCCGTCGGGGTGGCGGACGAACCAGTCGGTACCGCCGCCGAGGATGAGCGCCGCCGCCGAGCGCGGACTTTCCGCCTTCCGCGAGCCGACCGGTTTCGGCAAGCTCTCCCCTCCCATCGTTGCCGCGAGGGACGGCGGCACGACGCCCGAAGCGGCGAGGGAGGCGAGGCGGGCCGAAAAATCTAAGGGGAGCTCCGCGAAATAGGCGGACAATTTCGCGGCCGCGCGGCGGATGGACGCGTAGCCGGTGCAGCGGCAAAGGTTCCCGTCAACCGCGGCCATGGCCGCGGCCGCGTCGTGGTTCCCGCCGCCGAGGAGGAAGGCGGTGAGCGCGACCACGATGCCCGGAGAGCAGAAACCGCACTGGCTCGCGCCCTCTCCGTGGAGCGCCGTCATCACGGGCGTCGGTCCCGCGGCCGCTATCCCTTCGATCGTCACGAGGTGGCGGCCGTCCAGCTCGCCGAGGGCGAGGAGACAGGACGGGACGGCGAGCCACTCGATCACGCCGGGCTGATCTTCAGCGGAGGGACCGCCGAGGAGGACGAGGCAGGCGCCGCAGTCGCCCTCGCGGCACCCTTCCTTAGTCCCGGTGAGTCCGCGATCGCGGCGTAGCCAATCCACCGTGAGGCGGCCTTCAGGCGATTCGAATCGGAGATTTTCTCCGTTAAGGACGCAGGCGATCGTGCGGTTCACGCCCGGCCCCGTATCATTGAGCGAAATGCAAGCATCTTCCTCTCCTAATCCAGGAACAGGGGGACGGGTTCGAAACGTTCGACGTCCACGAGTCCGCGATCCGTGATTTTTAGTTTCGGGATGACCGGCAGGGCCATGAAGCTGAGCGTCATGAGCGGTTCCGTGTTCGTCAGCCCTTCCGCGGCGAAATAGCGCGCGAACGCGCGGAGCGAGGAGACGACTTCCGCCGCGGGCTTATCGCTCATGAGTCCCGCGATGGGGAGCGGCAGGTCGGCCACGACCTCGTCTCCGACGGTCGCGACGAGACCTCCCCCGATCTTGTTGAGGTGTCGGGCCGCCTTGAAGATGGACTTGTCGTCGACGCCGACCACGATCATGTTGTGCGAGTCGTGGCTGATCGTCGAACCGATTGCGCCTCTCTTGAGGCCCAGCCCGCGGATGAACCCCTTACCCATGTTGCCGGAACCGCGATGCCTCTCGATGACGTAGATGCGGAGTATGTCCCGTTCGGTATCGCTCACGCAGAAGCCGTCCTCTCCGACCGGCGGAGCCTCGATCTGCTCGCCCGTCAGGAGGCTCCCTTCGCGGGCCTCGATGATGCGCGCAAGCTTTCCCTCGGGTTTGATGCGGAAGTCCGAAGCCTCCAGCCACTTGATGTTGACAGAGTCGCGCAGCGTCGAAGGGTGCGTGAGCAGCGGGGCGACGAGGTTCCCGTTTTCCGCGACGAGCTCGCCGTGCTTGAAGACCGCGGAGACGTTGAAATCCTTCAGCGAATCCAGGAGTACGAGGTCGGCCGCATAACCGGGCGCGGCGGCTCCAGCGCCGCGGAGGCCGTAGTGCCGCGCCGAGTTGATGGTCGCCGCCGAAAGGGCGTCCATCGGATCGATCCCGCGCTCCACGAGCATGCGGAGCGAGCGGTCGATGTGGCCGTCGATCAGGAGGTCCGTCGCGTGGCGGTCGTCCGAGCAGAGGAGGAAGCGGGCGGCGGTCTGGGCCGTCATCGCCGGAGCGAGGGCTTCCAGGTCGCGGGCGGCCGAGCCTTCCCTGATCATGACCATCATGCCCTTGGATATCTTCTCCATGGCCTCCTCGGCGGAGGTCGATTCGTGGTCGCTGGAGATGCCTGCTGCGAGGTAGGCCGAGAGCTGGCGACCGCGGAGACCGGGGGCATGGCCATCCAGAGCCTTCCCGGCATCGCGGAAGAGGGCGATCTTGTCCAGGAGGGTCGCCTCGCCGGCGAGCACGCCGGGGAAATTCATCATCTCGCCGAGGCCGAGCACCCGGTTGTCGCGGACGAAGGGATACATGTCAGCCGCGTAGAGCGAGGCCCCCGCGGTGTCGAAGCCGGTCGCTGGCACGCAGGAGGGCACCGTCAGGTACACGTCGAGCGGCAGGCCCTCGGAGGACCGCAGCATGTAGGTCATGCCGTCGTAGCCGAGGACGTTTACTATCTCGTGCGGATCGGCCACCACGGCCACGGTGCCCCGCGGGACCACGAGGCGCGCGTACTCGGCGGGAGAGAGCAAGGAAGACTCGATGTGGACGTGGGAATCCACGAAACCGGGAGACAGGAAGCGGCCCTTCGCGTCGAAGGTCTTTTCCGCCTCCAGGCCGTCGTTCACTCCGACGATGACGCCGCGCCGTATGGAGACGACGGCGTCGTTGATGATCCTCCTCGCGAACAAGTCCACGAGGCGGCAATTGACGATATTGAGATCGCAGGCGGCGCGGCCCAATGCCGCAGCCGCCAAATCGGGATAGGGGATGCCGCTCTTCACTTGACGATCCTCGTTCCGGTACGGCCCGCGAGCGCCCCTTCCAGGGTCTCGGGTTTGGTAATTAGTACTTCCGCCCCGCCTCCTTCCAGGTAGTCGATGGCGGCCTGTATCTTGGGTCCCATGCTCCCTTTGGAGAAGTGCGTACCTTCCGCTTGGTAGCGCTTCGCTTCGGCGAGCGTCATCTTGTCCAGCCAACGTTGGTTCGGTTTCCCGAAGTCGAGCGCAACCTTTTCTACCGCGGTGCTGATGATGAAAAGGTCGGCGCCGAGGCGGCGCGCGAGGAGGGATGAAGCGAGATCCTTGTCGATGACGGCGGCGACGCCTTCCAGACGGCCTTCGGCGTCGGCGACTACGGGGATGCCCCCGCCGCCGACGGCTATGACGACGAACCCCTCGGCCACGAGGCGGCGGATCGCTTTTTCTTCCACGATGCGCAGCGGCTTGGGAGAGGCGACGACGCGGCGCCAGCCCCTGCCGGCATCCTCGGCCACGGCCCAGCCGTCCTTTTCGCGCCGCTCCTTCGCCTTCGCCTCGTCCATGAAGGAACCGATGGGCTTGGAGGGGTTCCGGAAGGCCGGATCGTCGGCGGCCACTTCCACCTGGGTGACCACCGTGATCGCTTCCTTATCCATCCCGTACTGCTTGAATTCGTTGTAAAGGTTCTGCTGGAGCGCGTATCCGAGCGCTCCCTGGGTGTCGGCGCCGCAGGCGTCCAGCGGGATCTCATGGAGCTCCCCGGCCGCGAGCTCGGACCGGCGGAGGATGAAGCCCACCTGGGGACCGTTGCCGTAGGTGATCACGACGTTCCAACCGGAACGGATCATCGACACGATGTGGTCGCAGGTCTCCTTCGCCGCGATGTATTGGTCCCGGACGGTCTGGTGCTGCGTGTCCTTGATCAGGGAATTGCCGCCGATCGCGATCACTGCCGTGCCCTTTCCCATATGAACCTCCGCACCGGAGAAATCCCGGCGTCCGCTTTCATCCATTCTAATGTATACCCTGTATTTTATACGTCAAAAAATTGAGAGGGAAGCCTTTTCCGATTCAATGATGTCGAATATCATACAAAAATGTAACATTTATGCATATTCAATGCATAAAGATTCGATTTTTGTCATAATTCGATTGCACGCGCATAGGACGCGTGTTAGGTTG
>JAEWSV010000200.1 GCA_023398155.1 Spirochaetota bacterium | reverse complement strand
CAACCTATCCGCCAGCCCGAGGTCAGCGTCTTGGAGAACGACGAACAATAAATCACGTTGCCCGACCGATCGTAGGCCTTGCAGGTGAGCGGCCGCCGCGGGCCGAAGGCGGTCTCGCCGAAGATGTCGTCTTCGATGAGCGGCACTCCGCGTTCGTCGAGGAGCCGCACGAGTTCCCGCTTACTGTCCTCGGGGACGGCGGCTCCCGTGGGATTGCTGTAATTGGAGACGAGGAGCACCGCGCGGATCGGATGGTGCTTGAGCGCGAATCGGAGAATGTCGACGTTGATGCCGGTCTCCGGATCGGAGGGTATCTCCATGACGCGGAGGCCCAGTTCTTCGCAGAGCAGGCCGAAGTTCAAGTAGGTCGGGCTTTCCACGGCGACGAGGTCGCCGCTCTTGCAGACCGCTTGAAGGGCGAGATGGTACGCTTCGGTGCAGCCGTTCGTGACGAGGACGTCGTCCGGCCCGGCCACGATGCCCGCGTCCAGGCTTATGCGGGCGATCTGTTCCCGCAGGACTTGGTCCCCCGGGAGGAAGAGGTAGTTCAATCCCCTTCCGCCCGCGAGCCGGGTCTGCTCCACGAGATGCTGGTTGAGCCGCTTCTCCGGTAGGAGTTCCGGATCGACTATGGCCAGGGAAAGCCTGAGTCCGGCGCCGCCTCCCCGGTCCTGGAGCGGCCCGAGGATACGGCAGATGCTCATCTTGGTCGGGTCGAAGGTTTCGCTTCGCTCCTCGGCGGTTCGTACGAGCGGAAGGACGCGGCGCCTTACGAAGAAACCCGACTGCGGCCGGCCCTCTATATACCGCTGCGATTCCAGAAGCGAATAGGCTTCCTTTACGGTATTGACGCTGACTCCGAGCTTAGAACTCAAGGACCGAATGGATGGTATCCGGTCTCCTTCGCGGTAGCTTCCCGCGTCTATCGCCCTAAGCAGGTTGTCCGCAATGCCTCCGTACAACGTTTCCTTCATACGCGTTAATATACCCACGACGATCCCGGGAAAATAGGCACAATTGCGTTCCGGCGGAACGGTTACAGTGCCGGGCCGCAGCCGAGTGAATCGTGAATGAGTAGCGAATTGGTCCTTCATTTCGCCCGTCCGTTCTCAGTATCGTCTCCTCGACGCTCATTGAGGAGGCAGCATGATACGGGTCGTCGTACAGGAAGTTCTGCGTCTCAGGGAAATCTCGGTTTCCGTGCGCTCCGGGGTAGCTTGGATCACGCGGCGAGGGCGAAAGGAAGACTGGGTCTTGGCGCCGGGGCAACGGATGGTCCTTAAAGGCGCGGGGTGGGTGGCCCAGAACCTCCGTCCGGATGAAGAGCTCAGCCTCAGCCTCGAACCGTTGCGGGGGCGGCTATCCTGAGCGTTCCGCGCGCCCGTTCCGCGCGTCACCTGACCGTGCTATAGTTGCGGTGGAGGTTTCATGAACCGCCTACTCGCCGCGCTGGTCATGCTTTCATCCGCGGTCGCCCTATCGGCCCAGTCCTATGTCGATATCGATGATGTCTCAGGATCGGCTCTCGTGCGGGTGGCCCAAGTCGATGATTTCGAGGCCCTCGTCAAAGAACGAAAGATCAAGACCGTCTTCCGTACCCGGGACCGATTCGTGTTCCAGGATGATTCGATCCTCTATACGCTTGAATCGGTTGGTTTCAAGACCATCCAAGACTATCGCTCGGGGCGGGCCGCCTTTGAAACGGGCGAGCGTTACTACGTCGCGCGCGCGCATGGACTCGCGTCCAAGTCCGAAGTGGATTACTTCAACCTCGAGTTCTTCCTCACGGGCGACGATTTCAGGCGAGCCCGCAAGGCGGGCTTCGTAGAGACCGAACTGGCGGAAAAGCCGCGGGGCGTCGCCGGCCTCATCCGTAAGGAAGACCTGAAGCGCGCCCTTTTCGCGGCCAACGGCCTGCTGGCGGCCAAGCGTCGACTCGGTTTCGGGGAGACCGCTACCGACGACCTCGCCGCGAACGCGAGCCTCGACTATCTCGTGAAGAACTCTTTCGGGGCCTTCCTCGAAGTGACCGGAGATATTTTCTATCTTTCCGTCTCGATCGATTGGCTCCGGAAGCCGGAGGGCGCCGCGACGAGCGGAAAAGGATCGGCCCTAAAGGTTGAGGCGCCGTTCGATTCTGATGCGGTCTTTTATTATTTAGCGGTTCTCGGAAGGTACCGGGACCCATCCGAAGCCCGCGCGGCGGTCCTCGCATCCGGAACCCAGCGGGCGGTCATGACGATCCGGGATACGGATAAACTCCTCGCCGCTTCGGGGTTCCGCAACCTTCAACAGGTGCCGCAAGCCGTCGCGCGCGGTTTTTCAGACGGGAAGGAGTTCAATCTCGCCTTGGAATACAACCGTGCCGATCGCGCGGAATACGCCGAAGTCGAAGATAGGATCGACATGTACGAGAAGCTCAGAGCCAAGTACGACCTAAAATCCAAGGGCGAGGCGGCCGTGGCCCGAAAGCTCCTCGATCTTCCCAAAAGAGTGCCCGTGTCCTTCGCCCGCTTCGCGGAACAGTTCAACAAAGATCAGGCGGCGGATCCCTTCCTGAAGCGTTTCGATTTCAGGATAGCGGAAGGTGCCGTCGCCGCGATCCTGGGCCGATCCGAATCCCTCGCCGATGAGTTCGTGTACGATAAAGAAGGAAAGAGCCTTTATCGGAAGTGACGGGCCCTCCAGGATGCGTCGGCCCATCAGGGGATCGGACTCCCGCGTTCATCGTTTCGTTGATCAAATCCTCTTCAACATGATCAAGCACGGATTCTCTTCATCCCACATTTCCGTCAACGTTATCAACTCCGTGAAGCCTACGCTCCGGTAGAACCTATGGGTCGCTTCGTAGGGTGCGTATTCGACGATGTCGCTCAGGGTCTTAACGATCACGTAGGCGCATTTTTGCTCTATTAGGTACCTTTCCGTTACCCCATAGAGGGCCTTCCCGATTCCTTTGCGATGATAGTTCGAATCGACGGCGCATACGTATATTTCCCCGGTTCTACCGTAATGTATTTTCGCCGCGAAGAAGCCGACGCAATCGTCTTTATCGAATGCGGCCCAAAAGGGTAGGGTTTTGACGCCTTCCGCGTATTCCGCATTGGATTCAGGGTCGCCGAACCATTCGGGAAGAGCCGATAGCAATTGACCGGTAATTCGGGATTTGCGATTCGGGTCGTCTATGTTCCGTATCTCGTATTCCATAGCTGCTCCGAAGAATGCAAACATACTATGCCGTTCGAGAGTCCCGCTTCTTTGATGAATCGAATGACCTGCCGTTCCGTCATCGTCCGCCTCCTATCCGCTTCGGGAAACGCCTTGATCTCCCTCACTCCTTCCAGGTTTCCGCTACGCCGGGGCACATGCCGATGGCTTCCAGGGCCCAATCCTCGGGGCTGGAGGTGATCTGGGTGGCGGCGCGGATGACCGCTTCGCCGCCCGGGGCAGGGACGTGGAGGAAGACGTTGCACGACCCGGAGTGTTCGAAGAGGTAGTCGCGGAGCGGGTAGAGGGTCTCCTCCTCGTCCGCGGCGCCGGCCTCCAGGCGGACGTGCACCTCTCGGTAGGATTTTTCCGTCAGGTCGTCCGGGTCCAGGAGGGCCTCCACGACGAGGCTGTACTTCTTGTCCTCCGCCGCGAGTTCCGAGCCTCCGGAGGAGCCGCCGCCTCCGCCGCCCGAGCCGTTCCCGTCCTTCTGCTTGAACTTGTTGCGGCCCGACCCATCGTCCAGCTTACCGCGGATCGCGACTATCGCGTCAACCCTGAGCTTGTCCCGGCATTTCTCCCAGATGTCGGCAAAGAACACCAGGTCGATGTCGCCCTTGTAGTCGCCGAGCAGGCCGAAGCCCATCCACTTACCGTTCTTGGACTGGTAGGGCCGGAGCGACTTGACGATGCCGACGAGCACGTACTCCTTGCCCACCGTCGCGCGGTCCGGATGGGCGAGGTCCAGGGAGACCGAGCGTTCCCAGGCCATCTTGTACTTGTCCATCGGATGGCCGGAGAAGTAGAAACCGATGAGCTCCTTCTCCACCCGGAGCTTCTCCGAGGCTTCCCAATCGGGGAAGGGCTCAAAGACGAAGTCCGGATATTCCTTCTCGCCCGAATCCTCGAAGAGGCTGGACTGGCCGAACTTCTTGTCGTCCTTCTTGTTTTGGGCGTATTCCACCGCGCGCTCTACGTTCCCGAGCAGGGTGGCCCGGGAGAGGCCGAACTGGTCGAAGGCGCCGGTCTGGATGAGGAGCTCGACGACCTTCTTGCCCACCGTCCTGATTTCCACGCGCTCCAGGAAATCCATGAGGTCCTTGTACGGCCCTCCCTCCGTCCGCAC
>JAEWSV010000150.1 GCA_023398155.1 Spirochaetota bacterium | reverse complement strand
GCCTCATTCTGGTCGCGGTCTCAAGGAGCCCGCTCCGGGGCTTGGTCGGTGCGGGTGAGGCGATCCCGCCCTACCCCCGCTGCGGCGGCGGGGGCGCGGGCTCCGCGGTGGCCGGCGGGGGGCGCCGGGGCTCACCGCTGTGGGTCAGACCCCAGGCCGAAAAGGCGGGCGGCGTTTGCCCAGGCGATACGCGAGGCGACGGAGGGCGGCAGGGCGCCGAGCCAGACGCGGTAGGCGGCCATGATCTCTCCGTAGTTTTCCCAGCGCTGGTTGATCCAGGTGTCGGAACCGATCACGAAGCGGTCGGGAAAGGCGGTGAGCAGGTCGCGCCACGCCGGGGACAGGGTTCCGTCGCCGCGGGTGAGGCCGGGGCGATAGGAGAGTTCGCCGTAGAGGGTCGGGTACTTCCGCAGCAAGGCCTCTACGCGGCCGACCGGCGCTCCCTCGATTCCCGTATGGGCCCAAATGAGCGTAGCGCTTGGGGCGTGGGACATCAGGAGGTCGATGGCGACATCGTCAGCGTGCGCGAGTACCACGAGGTCCCGCTCGCGGGCGAGCTCCATGAGGCGCTTCGCGGTCGGCCCGTTTGCGTCGGCGCTTTCGTACAAGTGGAATTCACCGATGCCTCGGTACGGGCCGGCGGCGGTTCCCCTCGCCAGTTCCTGCAACACCATCTCGTAAATCGACGGATCCTTGAACCATGTCCCGTAGTCGTCTCGGTTGCGGTACAGCCGAACGAAGGGGACGATCGTGATCTCTTCCTGGTCCGCGGCGGCCAAGGCCGCGGTCCCGGCGTTGGGCCGGGAGTTCGCGACGACCGCCGCCACGCTCGACTCGCGGAACAGCCGGAAGGCCCGGTCCGGCGGCACCGGGTCCCAGGCCTCCTCGTTGTAGTGGAGATGGGCATCCAGGATGGGCCCCCGATAGGGGTCGGCGCGGAGATCGTCCGGACCGGGGAGACCGATAAGGAAAACGGAGCACAAGAGGCTCCGGAATACACGTGCGTTCATACCCGAAAGATATCGGCGCGCAGCGGACCGGTAAAGAAAAAGCGGCGCGCGGCCATGCGCCGTGCTTGACGATCGCGGATATGAAGAGATATAATGAATAGCGTATTCGCTATTCATTATAGGAAGACCATGGCACAACGATTGAAGGAAGGGACGCGGGCGAAAATCGTGGACGCGGCGCTTTCGGCGTTCGCGGAAGACGGCTGGGAAGCCTCGTCCATGGCCGGCATCGCGGCGCGGGCCGGAATATCCGTCGGCAACCTGTACCGCTATTACGCCGGTAAGGCCGAACTCCTCGACGCGGCGATCGGGGCCGATACCGCCGCCGAGCTCGAGGCCGTCGCCGCCCGGAAGATCCGCGCCATGGGAGGACGGGCCCTCGATTCGGCGGAAGGACGGGCGACCGAAGAGCGGGAGGGCCCGCGCCTCGTAGCCGGCCTCATGGAGAAGCGGCGCGAGTTGGCCTTCCTCTGCGGGGGGGCCGAAGGGAGCCCGCGGGAAGGCTTCCCGCGGCGGTTCGCCCGCTCGCTCGCGGACGAGTTCCGCGCGTACGCCCGTTCCGTCGGCATAGAAGGAACGCGGCTCGATTCGCCGCTCGCCGAAGCGCTCCTGCTCGCGATCTACGAGAACCTGGTCCGCGCGGCTCGAGCCGTTTTCAGCGAGGCTCGGACGGAGGCGGAGCTCGCGGCGACCCTGGAGGCGCTCATCGCCTACCATGTCGCAGGGGTCAGGCGCCTCCTCGATCACTTCCGAACCTAAGGAGTTCCGCGATGAAGACTACCGTGTTCTATTTCTCGGCCACCGGCAACTCGCTCGCCGCAGCGCGGTCCATCGCCGCGGCCCTGGAAGCGCAGCCGCCCGTGGACATGGCGGGAGCCCTAGCCGCGGGAGGGACGGTCCATGCGTCCCGCATCGTCCTCGTCTTCCCGCTCTTCTACCAGACCTACCCGCTCCTCCTGCGCCGCTTCGTCGCCGCGTTGCGGCTCGATCCCGGGGCGGACGTGGCCGCCGTCGTCACGCGCGGCTTCAATCCCACCGGAGGCGTCCTCGCGGAACTGGCCGCGGACCTCGCGGCCGCGGGGGCGCGGCTCCGCTACGGCGTATACCTGGACATGCCGAACAACGACGTCACCATGTTCGAGCCCTATACCGAAGAGCGGAGCGCCAAGATACTAGCCGCCGCGGAAGCCGCGCTCGCCCGGATAGGAAAGGAGATCGCCGCCGGCAGGAAGCGGCGGACCTTCGAACCGCTCCTCTTCATCCGGCCCTTCAGGGCCAAGGTCTACGCGGCCCTCGCATCGCGGGCCCACCTCGACTTCGCCGTCGACGGAACGTGCACCGGCTGCGGCATCTGCGCAAAAGCCTGCGCGCTCGGTAGGATCGAAGTAACCGGGGGAAGACCCGTTTGGAGCGCGGGATGCCAACTCTGCGAAGCCTGCATCAACCTCTGTCCGCAGCGTTCCATCCAATTCGCGGGCAGCGGAAGCGAGCGCAAGGGGCGCTACCGTAACCCCTCCGTTCCCGTCGCGGCGCTCCTCGCGCGAAAGGGGTGAGGGCTAGCGCCGAACCGCCCGCGCCGGTCCGACAGCGGTAACCGCTTTAGCCGCGCTCGGGGAAACGGAGCGCGACGCGGGTTCCGCGGTCGCCCGTCTCTACGGAGAGGGCGCCGCCGAGCTGCGCGGCCAGCGCTTCCACGATGGTTCTTCCCATCCCCCCCGAGGACTTTACGTCGCGCATACCGATACCGTCATCCTCCACCGCGAGCGCGAGCAGACCGTCTTCCTTAGCGAGGGAAACCGCGACCGTGCCGCTTTCCCTGCCGGCGAAGGCGTGCTTGAACGCGTTGGTGGCGAGCTCGACCACGACGAGGGCGCAAGGAATGGCTTTTTCGAGGGGGAGGCCGACACCGTCCGCATGCACCGAAAACGATACGGCGGTGTCGAGTCGGTCGTACGCGGACAGGGACCGGACGACGCGGTGCAGATAGTCGTCCATAGGCACCGCCGCGAATTCGCCCGAAGAATAGATCGTCTCATGGACCAACGACATGGCGTGCACCCGATCCCGGATCTCCTCCAGGCTGGCGCTCAATACGGGATCGTCCACGTCCCCGGATCGGAGGCTCAAGAGGCTGGATACGATCTGGAGGTTGTTCTTCACCCGATGATGGACTTCCCGCAGTAGGATCTCCTTCTCGGTCAAGGAGCTCGTCAGGGACGCGAAAGTGGCGGAGAGGCGCGCGTCCAGCCGTCCGAAGGCATCCGCCAGACGTCCTATCTCGTCGCTGCGGAGGGAGATTTTTGCGAGCGTCTGTCGGAGGCCGCCGTCCGGTGACGGCGAGAACGGCGCGGAGCCGAGGTCCGCGGAGGCGCCGAGTTCTGCGGCCGCGGCGCTTAAGAGCCGCAGCGGCTTCGCGAGGTTGGAAGCGACGAGGTAGGCCAAGCAGAGCGCCGCGACGAAGGCGGCTAGGAAGATCAGGGCTATGCCGAAGTCTTTGCGCCTGAGCGGAGCCAAGAATCGGTCCTCCGGCACCGCGACCGCCACCGACCATTCCAGATCGTAACCGGTGAGGCAGGGGACGCTGACGACCCGGAACCGCCTTCCGCCGAATCGACCGCGGTGCACCTTCCCGTCGTCACGTACCGCTATCGTTATCGCCTCCTCGGCGAAGGCTTTCAAATCTTGGATCGATCCGCCGGAGGCCAAAACCGCGCCGTCTCGGTCGAGCAGGGCGGCGAATCCGCCCTCGATCTCCTCCATCGAATCCATGAATCGGGCGAAATCCGAGAGCCGGAGCGAGACCGACGAGACGCCGACGGCCATACCGTCCGATCGCCGCACGACTCTCACGGCCGCGATGGCTTTTTCTCCGGTAGAGACGTACGCGTAGGGCCCGGTCCAGGAGAGCCCCATCCGCCCGAGCGCCGACCGGTACCAAGGCCTGCCGCGCGGATCGTACGAGGCCCACCGGCCCTCCTCTTCCGGCCTACCGGCTTCCCCGATGCGGTAGGATACGAGCTCGCCGCCCGTCGCCCTACCCGCGCGCCCCATGCGCAGCTCTCCATCGGATACCCTCTGGGCCTCGACGTATTCGCCGTCCATGAATCCCATGGCGATCAGGTCGATGAAGGGATGGGCCTCCAGCTGGACGAGGAAGGCCCGCGGCAGGGCTTCGAGGAAATCCTCGCGGAGGGGCCACCCCGCGGAGGCGAGGAGGGCCGCGTTGGACTCCACGATGGCGGCGGGCAATGAGAGCCGGCCGTGCAGCTCCGATTCCGCCCGCTGGGCCGCGGAAAGCGCGAGTTCGTCCGCGGCGAGGAAAACCGCAGAACGGGAGCCGCGCACGCTCATGAACCACGACAGGCCGAAAGCTATCGAGAGCAAGGCGTAGATCGGTACGAGTATGGTCCGCTTCATCACGCCGTGGCCGAAGAGCCAGCGCCCGAAAGTGACGTGGGCGGGGTCCGTTTTCTTGCCCATGCGCTTACTATACCACGGACGCCACTTCACGGCCCCGGCGGAACCGTACTATCATCGATGCTTATGGACGAAACGAGCCGCGCTCAGGTCGAACTCATACGCGAGGCTTTCTACTATCAAAGCCGCTTCGACAAGACCACCATGGTCTTCAAGATCGATTTCCCCGTCACCGAGGATCCGCGCTTTCCCTTCCTCATGAAGGACCTGGCGCTCCTGGCCCAGACGGGCATCCGCGTGGTCATCGTGCCCGGCGCCAAGGAATGGATCGACGCGGTGCTCAAGGAGTACGACATCGTCTCCGAATACGCGGGAAACGTCCGGATAACCACCGAAGACGCCATCCCCTTCGTGAAAATGGCCGCCTTCGAGGTGGCGACTCGCTTCATGACCGAACTTTCCGCGAGCCGTGTGGACGCGGTCATCGGTAACTTCGTGCGGGCCCGCGGTCTCGGCGTCGTGGACGGGACGGACCTCCGCCATTCGGGCAAGGTGGACCGGATCCTCACCGAACCGCTCGTCCGCATTCTGGAACTCGGTATGGTGCCCATCCTCCCCTGCATCGGCTGGAGCGCGGCCGGAAAGCCCTACAATCTCCCGAGCGACGATATCGCCTTGGCGGCCTGTACGGAGCTCGGCGCCGCCAAGTTCTTCATCGTCTCCGCCGACGAGGGCATCCGGGCGGACCGCTATAATCTGCCGGAAGCCTTCCTTACCGCCGACGGCGGCAGGGCCGCGCGGATGACTCCCGCCGAGGCCGCCGAAGTGCTCGCGCTCAACCCAGGATCGACCTCCCGCGCGATGGCGGAACTGGAACTCGCGCTGCGGGCTTCCCGCGCGGGCGTGGAGCGGGTCCACCTCGTGGACGGCAGGGACGAGGGCGCGGTGCTCCGGGAGCTCTTCTCCAACCTCGGCGTCGGCACCATGGTCTACGCAGACGAGTACGAATCCATCCGGCCCTTCGCCGCGGACGACACCGCGGAGGTCATGCGCCTCATGGAGCCGCTCATGGCGCGCGGCACGCTCTTGCGGCGGAGCGCCGACGAAGTCCTGGAAAAGCGGGACGATTACGTCGTGTACGACGTGGACGGTTCGGTGCACGCCTGCGGCGCCCTCCACGATTGGGGCGAGAGCCAAGGCGAGATCGCGGCCATCGCCACGGATCCCGCCTACGCCGACCTCGGCCTGGGCCGACGCATCGTGCGCTACCTCATAGACCGGGCGGCCAAGCGGGGTTTCCGCCGCGTCTTCGTCCTCACCACGAAGACCCACGACTGGTTCGAGCTGCTCGGCTTCCGCGAGGCTCCCGTGGAGAGCCTCCCCGAGCGGAAACGGCGCCACTACGACGAGAAGCGCCGCAGTAAGGTCTTCGCCCTGGACCTCGGATCGTCCAGGATGTGAACGGCCGGCGGGGCAGCCTCGTCGGCTCGGATTCTCCTGGCGCAATATCTTCTCACGCACTACGATGGAGGTATCGGAACTCATCTTCGAGGAGCCGGCCCGCATGAAAAGCATCGCGTCGAAAATAACCCTACTCTCCGTGACCGTCGTCTTCGCGCTCGCGCTTTCCTTCGGCGCGGTTACGATCGCGAACGTATTCACCGCCACCGACGCATCGATCCGGGATTACGAAGCGTTCCTGAGGGAAAGCTTCGACCTGCTCGTGAAGAGCGAGGTGGAGACCGCCGTAAGCCTCCTCAAGGCGGTTGACGGCCGCATCCAGTCCGGCGAGCTTTCCCGCGAGGCCGGCATGAAACTCGCCGCGGATCTCCTCCGCGAGTTGCGGTTTGGGGCGGAAGGCTATTTTTGGGCGGATACCTATGAGGGCGTCAACGTCGTCCTGCTCGGCCGCAGCGCCGAGGGCGCCCTCCGTATCGATGCGAAGGACGCCCAGGGTAACGAATTCATCAAGGCCATCATCGCGTCGGGCCGGGCGGGCGGCGGATTCAACGAATGGTGGTTCCCCAAGAAAGAGGGAGGAGAAGCGTTCCCCAAGCGCGGCTATTCCCTCGCCTTCGAGCCCTTTCAATGGGTGATCGGAACGGGCGCGTATATCGACGACATCGACGCGCGCATCGCGACGCGTAAGGCGGAAATGCAGCGGACCCTCGCGCCGCGGATCTTGGTTATTTGCGCGGTCTTGCTCATCGCGCTCGGGGTCTCGACCCTGCTCTCCCGCGTGTTCGCGCAACGGATCGCCCGGCCCGTCATCGCCATGCGCCGATCGCTCAAGGATATCGCCTCGGGCTCGGGAGACCTTACCGGCAGGCTCCGCATAGACTCCCGCGACGAGATCGGCGAAACCTCGGCCGCGTTCAACGAATTCTCCGAGGCCCTCGCCGCCATCCTCCTCTCGATGCGCACGTCCACGGCGCGTCTTTCGGAGCTCGGCGGGAGCCTCGCGTCCAACTTGATGGAAACGGCCGCATCGGTGAACCAGATATCGGCCAACATCGGTTCAATGCGCGAGCGGGTGCAGAATCAGGCCGCGAGCGTCACCGAGACCGCGGCGACGGTGGACCAGATATCCGGCAACCTGGAAGCCCTGAACCGGCGGATAGAGGAGCAGGCGAGCAGCGTCACCCAATCCTCGGCAGCGATAGAGGAGATGGTGGCGAACATCAGCTCCATGTCCCGCAACGTGGAAAAGGTCGAAAAGGAGTTCGAGGAGCTCATACGCACCTCCGACGACGGGAAGACGCGGCTTAAGGCGGTGAGCGACCGGATCGGGGCCATCGACGGCCAGTCGGCCTCGCTCATGGAAGCGAACTCCGTCATCAGCGCCATAGCCGCGCAAACGAACCTGCTCGCGATGAACGCCGCCATCGAAGCCGCCCA